>CAZIXV010000009.1:0-26848 GCA_964543105.1 uncultured Steroidobacteraceae bacterium | reverse complement strand
TCCACGTCGACATGGACGCCTTCTATGCGTCCGTCGAGCAGCTCGATCAGCCGCAGCTGCGCGGCAAGCCGTTGATCGTTGGCGGTACGGGTCAGCGCGGCGTGGTGGCGGCGGCGAGTTACGAAGTGCGCAAGTTCGGCGTGTATTCGGCGATGCCGATGCGTCAGGCGCTGCAATTGTGTCCGCACGCGATTTGCGTACCGCCCCGCTTCGAACGCTACAAAGCCGCCTCCGCGCGCGTGTTCGACGTCTTCCATGAATTCACACCCATCGTCGAGGGGCTCTCGCTCGATGAAGCCTTTCTCGACGTGACGGCAAGCCAGACGGCGTTTGGCTCCGGTGCCGCCATGGGTGCGGAGATCAAAAAGCGCATCTTCGAGCGCACCGGACTCACGGCATCCGTCGGGGTCGCACCGAACAAGCTGGTCGCAAAGATCGCATCCGATCTACGTAAGCCCGATGCGCTCGTCGTCGTCACCCCGGCTGAAGTGCAAGCCGTGCTGGATCCGCTGCCGGTGACGCGTCTGTTTGGTATCGGCAAGAAAACAGCGCCGTCGCTCGAGCGCCTCAACATTCGCACCTTTGCTGATCTACGCAACGCCAGCGATGTGATGCTCCAACCGCTCTTCGGCCGCTATGCCTCGCGCATGCGCGCACGTGCCGCTGGCATCGATGATCGACCCGTCATCGCGGACTGGGACGAAAAGCAGATCAGCAGCGAAGCAACTTTCGATCTCGACCTCACCGAGCGTAACGACATCCACGCACGTCTGGCGACGCTCGCCGATCGCACGGCGATGCGCCTGCGCAAGCAAGGTTGGCTCGCGGGTTCGGTCGTCGTGAAAATCCGCCGCAAGGACTTCAAGACTTACACGCGCCAGTCCGCATTGCGGCCACCGACGCACGCAACCAAACCGCTGGCGATGACTGCCGCAGCGCTGCTCGATGAATGGCTACGCGAACAACCGCGCGCGGCGATTCGCTTGCTCGGCGTCGGTGCGCGTGATTTGACGCTGGCGCCACAACTTGATTTGTTCGCAGTTCCCGAGTCTGAGAAGAATCAGCATCTCGACGCCACGCTCGACACGATTCGCGCGAAATTCGGGGACGCCGCCGTCGCTCGCGGCAGTTCGATAAAGCGATTGTCGTAAGCATGGCTTCAACGCCGCACCTTGCGCAGCGGTCCTTGCAAGCGATGCATCAGCAGGTTTCGGTGACGCAGGTGCGTGGCGCTACGCGGCTCATCGCCTGCCTGCAACTCACCAGCCATCAACTGCTGACCGAGGCGATGCACGGTATCGAGCCGCGGCCAGTCAGCCGCGCGGGCGAACTCGATCAAATCAGGCCAGAAACACGGGTTCGTCAGCCACCGCGGCATCGTGAGGCCGGGATAGTCCGCGGCGATACGCTTCAGCTGCCACAGTTGCACGAGGCTCATGCAGTTCACGATGGCGCTCGACATGCCGTACAACATGCGCGCCGCCACCGGCTGCGTCACTGCGACATGCCATGCGTGAATGAGCGCGACTTCGCAGAAGGTTGTTTCCATCACCGGCGCGCCCCAGCGCGCATAACGCGCCTCGATGGATTGCGGCGCCACACGCAGCGCGGACAACCAGAATTGTGTGTCTTCGAAGCCGAGCGAATACAAGGAAAACGCGGCCGCGGCCACCGCTTGACGCTGCTCTACCGTGCAGGCGCGCAAACCATCGAGCATTCGGAGCGGCAGATAGCGCTTGCCATGGCTAACGAAGGCGTGTCCGCCGACGAGCAGTTCGAGATAGTCGAAATTGAGCTGGTATTGACGAGTTAACAGCGCAGCGCTGAGGACTGGACTGGTTGCGCTGAACGCATTTTGCGTCGCGAACATGAAGCACCTTCCTTGGTGTGGCAGCGAACGCTGCGTCGCGTTTGTAACTCAGACTTTGCGCCGCGGTCAATTTCGCGCACACTGGCCCGCCCTCGGGCGTGGCTCGCCGGATGCGTGCTCTCCGAGGACTCTCGACAGACCCGATCAAAGGACAAGGAGCGTCCATGCACATCGACAACGATCTGTATTTCTGCGAACGCCAACGCCACGATCTGGCGCTGCGCATGATTCGCCTCGAAGCGCGCACCTGCACGATCAAGGCTTGCACCGGCCTCTCGGATGAACGCATTCGTCGGCTATGCAAGGCCTATGCGGCGCACTGTCATGCCTCCCCCATCCGCCGCCGCGGCAAAGCGCCCGGGCGTGCCGCCTTTTTCACTCGCAATGCGCACGTCATGTTCGAGTCGGCCTGTCTGACCAGCGTGTTTTGCAGCTTTGGCTTGCTGCGCCAGTCTTGGCAGCAAGGCGCTGAAGCCTTATCGCTCGAGTATGGCGTACGGTTCTGCGACGCCTACGAGACGCACCGACAACTCGCCCGCACGGGTGAGATCTCCTTCGAACACGCCTGGTTTCTACTGCAACAACTGAATGACGGCGGCTCGCTGCATCTCGTTCGCTGTCGCAGTTGTCATGGCCGCTACCTGCGCAATACGACGCATGCGGTGAGTTGTCCGACGTGTCGCTTGAAGAAGTTTCCGCTGCGACGGCGGCGACGCTGCGCACGTGCGGGGCTCGAACGTGGCAGCGCGCTTGTGACGGTTAATCGCCCATAGGGCGCTCGGGGTCGGGGCTCGGGGCTCGGGGCTCGGGCCTCGCGCCCCAAGCCAATAAACTCCAACCCACATCGCTTAGACTCGCCGCATCGTGACGATGCGGCTTGATTCATGGCGGCTCCGCGCTCGTATCCCAACTTCCTTGCTGGTCCTTATCTGAATCGTGCCGCCGAATGGCGCAAGGATGAGGCGCGGCTGCGCGCCGCGATCACAAGCCAGAACCTGAAGCTCGTGCCCGTGTGGCGCGCGCGCAATCTGGTCGTACAAAGCCATACGCACCTGTACGCCCGGTTTTTTACCAGCGTGGACGAATTGGGCCGCATCGAGCACAGCGAGCTCATTTTTTTGGGCGAATTTCACGATTGCCCCTGCTTTGCGGTCGAACTCGATCCCGACATTGAACCTGCCATCGAAGCACCGGCGATGTTTCGCGATCTGCGCACCATCGCCGGCGATGTGCCGGCGGAAGAAGCCGGCGTATTGGCCTACGCGCGAGCCATGATCACTTGGCGCGAACGCCATCGTTTTTGCGGCCGCTGCGGCGCGCGCACGGTGCCGCTGCAGGGCGGGCACGTTCTGCGCTGCTCGGACACCACATGCGGCAACCAGCAATTTCCGCGCATCGATCCTGCGATCATCGTGCTGATTCACGATGGCGAGCGTGCATTACTCGGGCGCCAAGCCGCGTGGCCGCCCGGGCGCTTCTCGACGATCGCCGGCTTCGTCGAGCCCGGTGAAAGCCTGGAAGATGCCGTCATCCGCGAAGCGCATGAAGAAACCGGCGTCCGCATCGACGCGGTGGACTACCACTCCTCGCAGCCCTGGCCATTCCCTTCCTCGCTCATGCTCGGCTTCATTGCGCATGCCGCCACGACGCAGATCCACCTTGGCGATGCGGAACTCGAGGAAGCCCGCTGGGTCACACGCGAGGAATTGGCGCGCGGCGAGATCAGCTTCCCGCCAGAGCATTCGATTTCCTTTCGTTTGATCGAAGAGTGGTACGACGCCGGTGCCGCGCGACCACTGCGCGAAGAACCGCACGCAAAACGCTGGGGGCGGAAGTAAGCCACGCTCCTGCGGACAACCGGTGATGACGTGAACATGACGCATCGCCAGAATTTGGCGATCATCCTCACCCGCTGTTCATGTGTGCCGGCGCATCGTCGCCGGCAACCTGAGTAACTCCGACTCTTTATCCATCCGCTAACCGTTAACCGCTAACCGCCTATCTCCATGTGCCTGCTGCTCATCGCTTGGAAAAACCATCCGCGTTACCGTCTCATCCTGGCGGGCAATCGCGATGAGTTTCATGACCGCCCCGCCGCGCCGCTCAATTGGTGGCACGACGACCCGCGGATTCTGGCCGGCCGCGATCTGAAAGCCGGCGGCACTTGGCTCGGCGTGGCGCGCTCGGGCCGCTTCGGTGTGGTGACGAACTATCGCGATCTGCAAGCGCCGATCGAAGGCGCCCCCTCGCGCGGCAATCTCGTGCCGAGATTCCTCACGGGCGCGACCTCGCCCAAGGAATTCCTGGACGATCTGCGCGGTGCGGCCATGCGCTACTCCGGTTTCAATCTACTCGTCGGCGGCTCACGCGCCCTGTACTACTTTTCCAACCGCGGACCGAAAGCGCCGACGGTATTGGCGCCGGGTGTCTACGGTCTCAGCAACCACTTATTGAATACGCCATGGCCCAAGTTGGTACGCACTCGCACGCGTTTCGCCGAATTGGTCGCGCAACCCGACGTCAACGCCGAAAAATTGTTTGGCGTGCTTGCCGATCGCGAACCCGCACCTGTCGACGGCTTGCCTGCTACCGGCTTGCCCAACGATTGGGAACGCCTGGTATCTGCGCCGTTCATCGTCAATGAGCGCTACGGCACCCGTTGTTCGAGCGTCCTCATGGTCGAGCGTAATGGGCGCACGATCCTGCACGAACGCCGCTTCGATCCCGCCGGCTTGCAAACCGGCACCTCCCGCTTCGAATTCACGAGCACCGAAGTGCCGGAAGTCTGGTTTGCCCCCGAGGATCCGGACGAGGAGATCGTGCCGGATACTTCTTTCGATTCGTCTCCCGAGTGAGCTGCCGCACGCCCTCTCGTTCAAATTCACTACGCCGCGCGCGGCGCTGGATCCTGCCGCTCGCGGTGAGCCTCGCCGTCTTTGCGCTCCCCGCCCGCGCCGAGATCGACATCGAAATTCCCGACGTCAGTGATCAGATCGCGATCAACGTACGCGCCTTCTTGAGCCTGACTCGCTATGCCGAACGCACCGATGTCACACCCGAGGTGATGTCGCGCTTGCAGCGGCGCATCGTTACGGAAACGCAGCAAGCGCTCCAACCTCTCGGCTACTACGAACCCGAAGTCGAATACCGCGTCCTCGATGAGGGCGAAGGACGCTGGGAAGTCACGATTCTCATCACGCCTGGCCGGCCCATACGCGTCTCCGAGGTGACGATCGATATTCAAGGTGCCGGCACCAATGCACGCGTTTTGCAGGAACTACGCGAACCGGGCGACCTCAAGCCGGGCCTGCGGCTGAATCACGGTGCTTACGATCGCGTCAAAGACGATCTCATCAGGCTGGCGAAAAACGACGGCTACCTCGACGCCCAGCTGCTCGAACACGAACTCGTCATCGATCGTGTGGAGCGGCGCGCCTACATCAAGCTCGTCCTCGATACCGGCGAGCGCTATCACTACGGACAGATCGATGTCGTACAGAACGTCATCCGCGACGATGCGATGCGGCGCCTGTTGCGCATGCGCGAGGGCGAGCCGTACACGTTCGATTCGCTGCTGCGCACGCAATACGTGCTCGATGACACGCAGTACTTCTCGCTCGTCGATATCGAAAGCGGTGATCCCGATCGCGAACGCTTGAGCGTGCCGGTCACGATTCAAGCCGACGCCGCACGCAAGCATCGCTTTGCAGCGAGCTTGGGTTACGCCACCGATACGCGCGCCCGCGGCCGGCTCACCTGGGACAATCGCCGCGTCAACGACCGCGGCCATCGCTTCAAGAACGAGATCATCGCCTCGGCGCTCTTGTCCGAGATCTCTGCGCGTTACGTGATTCCGGTCATGGACGTCGCGCTCGAAAAGCTCGAGTTCACGGCGCTTGCGAATGAAGAAGAACTCGGCGACACGTTCAGCGAGCGCTATGAAGTCGGCGCCGGCCTCACCGAGGCGCTGGGACGCTGGCAACGCGTCTTGTTTTTGCGCTTTTCGAACGAGACGACGACGTTCCCGTCCGACGGGGTCAATCTCGAATTCGAGACCGAGCAATTCCTCATCATTCCCGGGATCAGTTACTCGACACTGCCCAGCTATGTCGTCGGCGGTCGCGTACGTCCGTATCACCTCTATGCGGAGTTGCGCGGCTCGCCGAGTACGCTCGGCTCGGAAGCCTCGTTCCTGCAATTGCGTTTGCAAGGAGAGCGCATTTTCGATCTCGCACCGCGCTGGTATTTGCGCGTCCGTGGCGAACTCGGCGCGAGCTGGGTTGCGGATTTTTCCGATCTGCCGGCATCGCAGCGTTTTTTCGCAGGCGGGGATCGCAGCGTCCGCGGCTTCGATCTGAACGAGCTTTCGCCGCCGCCCGAGCCCATCGCGGGTCAGCCGATCCGCTCCACCGCAAGCGTCGGTGGACGGCATCTGCTAACGGGCACCCTCGAGGTGGAGCGCGATCTGCCGCGCAATTTCGCACTCGCCACCTTCTTCGATGCCGGCAATGCCTTCAACGATTTTGGCGATCCGCTCGAGTACTCGGTCGGGGTCGGTTTGCGTTATCGAATCGCAGTGGCGAGCTTCGGCGTCGACATCGCCCAGCCACTGTCGCAGTCCGGGCGCAGTCCGAAGTTGCATCTGTATATCTCGACGCTGTTCTGATCATGAAGAAAGCGATTAGCGGTTGGCGGTTAGCGGTCGGTCGGAATGCCTGCCTTCGCCCTGAAATCATCCAAGGGCGGTGGATCGCAGCGCACTTCGGCCAGCGCAGCATGCGCTGGAGCTGCGCATCAGCTCCGCGGGCGCTACCGACGCGGACGGACGCCCCCATCGAAGTCACCGCGCCGCGCCGCTAGCCATGCTGCCCTGGATTCTCATCTTTGTTGTGTTTGCCGCGCTGGCGTACGGGCTGTACCGCACGCACGGTCTGGTGCGCTGGCTGGTGGCATTCATCGGCGTCATCGTGCTCGTGCCGATCGCGATCGTCGCGATGTTTCTCTACACCGGACTCGGCCTTGCGATCATCGCCGCACAACTTGGACAGCTGCATCAGTACGGCGTGTACATCGAAGGCGTGTCGGGAACGCTAGCGGGGCCGCTGCACGTCGAGCGTTTCGAACTCGACAATCCGCGCGTGCGCATCGTTTCGCACGATCTCGTCATTCGCCCGCGGATTCGGCAATTGCTCGTACAAACCGTCGGCGTGCGCACGCTCACGGCCCGCGATACGGTCGTCGAAATCCTGCCCCTCGAGAACGCCGATGACGCTCCGCCGCCGACACGTCCGCTGCGCTTCCTGCCGAGCTTCATGCGCATCGATGTCGACAATGCCGAATTCACGCAGCTGCGTTACGTGCACATCGATGGCCGCGCCATTCAAGCAACGCGCGCCAGCGGTGTGGTGGCGCTGACACCGCGGCGCATCAGCGCAGCGCGCTTCGAAGCCCATGCGGATTGGTTCGATGTATATGGCAACTTGCTGCTGACAGCGCAGCGCCCGCTCGGCATCCAACTCGAGACACGCGGCCGCATCGGTTACAACGCGGTGGACTACACGATCGAGGGCGCGCTCGACGGCACGGTCGATACGCTCGATATTCACGCGACCGTCATCGCACCCACCACTGCCACCGCGAACCTGCGACTGACGCGCCCGGAGGATCGTTGGCGCTTGGACGGCACGCTCACTGCGCCCACGTTTTCGCTCGCGCCCTGGCTCGAACGTCCACCATTCTCATTTCGCGAAGTCGCGCTCGATGTGGTGATGGATCCGGACGGCATTCAAGCGCGCGGTGAGCTCACGGTGCCGGAGCTCGATGCAGAAGCGTTGTCCGTCGACGCGCGCGGACGTTACGAAGCCAATACGATTTTCGTCGAGCGCGCGGACCTCTCGCTCGCCAAATCACCCGTCAGAGCACGCGTCGCCGGCAGTGTGGAACTGAACGGGGCGCAATCGACGCTCGATGCCCGCGCGCAATGGTCGCGCTTGCAATGGCCGCTGCGCGGTGAACCGCTCGTCTCGAGCTCCACCGGTTCGGGCACCGTACGCGGTTCGATGCCGTACGCCTTTTCGATCGATGCGCAAGTCGCGGCGCGGGGCGTACCCGAAGCCACCGGCACCGCGAATGGGACGATCTCGAATTCTTCCATCGCTCTCGATGCGTTCGATGTAAACGCCTTGGATGGACAGCTGGCAGGCAAAGGTGCGCTGACCTTCGAGGCGCCACAGCGTTGGAACGTGCAGGCGAACGTGACGAACATCGACACGACAGCGCTCGATGCGCGCTGGCCCGGGCGCATCACCGCGCGCTTCGCGGCGAACGGCACTGGCCTCGATAAGAATGCCCGCTTCTCCGCGCGTATTGCGCAATTGCGCGGTCGATTGCGCGATCAAGCGCTCAATGCGCGCGGCCGCGTCGAGCGCAACGGCCGCCACTGGCAGGTCGAAGATGCGCGGGTTCGCTACGGGCGCGCGCGACTCATGCTCGATGGCGAATTGGACGATGACATTCAGGCACGGTGGTCGCTGCAAGCGCCCGATCTTGCGGCATTGCTGCCGCAAGCCACCGGCGCGATCGATTTCACCGGCAGCGCACAAGGCTCGCGCGAGACGCCGCATGTCGCGTTCGATTTGACGGGCGAGCGTCTCGGCTATGGCGATTGGCGCGCGCAGCGATTGGTCGTCAGCGCCGACGTCGATCTTGCAAGCGAGGCCCCCTCGCGTCTGTCCATCGATGCCCGCCGCTTCGGCGCAGGCGCACCCTGGTTCGAATCCTTGCGTGTCGATGGCACGGGCACGGCGTTGGATCATCGCCTGGTGCTCGAAGCCATCGGCCAGAAAACGACGAGCGAGCCGCCCGCACGCGGCGACTTCACGTTGCATGGACGCTATGCCGATGCGAGTTGGCAAGCGCAGGTGCAAGCGAGCGAGATTCAGGCGGGCACCACCGATGATGAACAACTGGCGCTCGTCGAACCGAGCACGCTACTCGTGAGTCGCGAACAACTGCAGCTCGAGCCGCTGTGCTTTTCGATGGGCAATGGACGCATGTGTGCGCAAGGCGAGTGGCAACGCGATGGTGCGTGGGAAGCGGTGGTCTCCGGCTACGAATTGCCGCTCGCGGCATTTTTACCGCCGGCCGGTCCCGAAGCGGAGTTTGGCGGTCGCCTCGAAGGACGCGTGCGTGCATTCGGCGCGCCGAACACTATGTGGCAAGGCGACGCCGGTATGCGCATCGTCGATGCAGCGATCATTTATCGCCCACAAAGCGGCGCGATCGAAACCTTGAACCTCGGCACCGGTGGTCTTGCGGCCACGGCGACGCCCGAGCGCGTCGAATTCTCTTTCGGTGTGCAAGCGTTCACGGACACCTTCTTGTTTGCGAACGCAAACATTGATCGGCAAGCGGGAATTGCGCTCGGCGCTTCGCCGCTCGTCGGCGACTTCCGCGCGCGTGCGGCGGACGCCAACATCCTGCCGATCGTGTTTCCTGAGATCGATCATGCGGCCGGTTTGTTGACGGCGAACGGCAATGTGCGCGGCACTCTGGGTGCTCCGCAGATCGACGGGCGCATCGAGCTTGCGAATGGCGAGTTCGATTCGTATCGCGTCAATCTCGCGCTGCGCGATCTGAATCTCGTCGCGAATCTTGCCGGCAACGCGCTGTTCTTCAATGGCAAGGGCATCGCCGGCGAAGGCGAATTGAATATCGGCGGCGCTTACGAATGGCGCAATGGCAGCTCGCGCGGCCGCTTGCAACTGCAGGGCGACAATCTGCTCGTCGCCGATCTGCCGGAATATCGCATCGTTGCCTCGCCCGACCTGACCTTCGTCATCGACGGTCAGAAGATCGATGCGACGGGCACCGTGCGCATTCCCAGCGCGCTCGTCCAAACCACTGATTTGAGCGGTGCGGTACAGCTCTCTGATGATGCGCGCTACCTCGGCGAGCATCCGGCTGAACTGGAGGGCCGCTACATCGTCAACAGCGACATTCGCGTCGAGATGGGCGATGACGTGCGCATCGATTCATTCGGCCTGCAAGGCCGCATCGTCGGCGCAGTGGCAACCACCTTGCGCACCGGCGAGACACCGATCGGACGCGGCGAACTACGCGTCGCCGAAGGGCGCTACGAAGCGTACGGCCAGAACCTGGAGATTTCCCGCGGCAACCTGCTGTTCGATGCTTCGCCCTTGAGCGATCCAGGGCTCGACATCGAAGCACGGCGCAAAATCGAAACCATCATCGTAGGCCTGAACGTGCGCGGCACCTTGCAACAACCGCGCTTGTCGTTTTTCTCCGAACCGTCGATGCCGCAATCGCAGATCGTCTCGTACCTGCTCGTCGGTAAACCCATGGATCGCATGCAGGCGGGCGACACGGCCTCGGTCGTCTCGGCGCGCGACACGCTGGCAATGCAGGGCGGCGGCCTGCTTGCCTCGCAAATCGGCCGACGCATCGGCCTCGAGGAAGTCGCGGTCGAAAGCACCGTAACCAGCGCCGGCGAAACCAATCAGCAACTGGTGCTCGGCAAGTTTCTGTCGCCGCGCTTTTTCGTCAGCTACGGCATCTCACTCACTGAATCGATCAACACATTGAAGCTGCGTTACACGGTGAGCGATCGCTGGGTATTGCGCATGGAGGCGGGCGAGAATCAGAGCGCCGATATCGAGTTCAATGTGGAGCGGTGAGGGATCAAGAAGGTCATCCACGTGATCAAGTGATGGGGTGATCTAGGTCAGAACGCGCACTTCGCTTCTTTATCTTGCCGCGATCACCCGATCACCTCATCACCTCATCACCTTGCTTCTTCAGAACAACACCGCTCTCAACGCCGTCACCAAACACAACGGCTGATCGAGCATCACATGATGATGCGATTGCGGGATCGCAATCGGGCCGCGGCCTTGTTTGAGCTGCACGGCGATCGCATGCGCCAGCGGCGGCGACACGACCGCGCTTTGGTCGCCGTATAGATAAGTTACGGGGCAGCGGATGCGGGCGAGATTTTGTGCATTTTCCTCTGGGCTCTCGTGCATGCCGCGCGGCACGAAGCTCGCATCGAACTTCCATGTCCAGCCACCCTCGACGCGTTGCAAGGAATGCTCGGCGATGTAATCACGAATGTAATCCGGCACCGCATCCTGTTCCGGCACCAAGCGAAATCTGGCGCGCGCGGCTTCATAGGTGGGATAGACATTCTTCGGTCGTGGCTCGGTGGCCGGCGGCAGACGAGCTTCCACGCCAAGTAAGCGGATCAGCGAATCGATGATCACGGCGCGCTCGACGATCTCTGGAAATTCCACGCACGTGCGCGCGACACGACTACCGCCAAAGCTATGACCGACGAGCGTCGCACGCGATAAATCTGCATGCGCGATCACGCCAGCGATGTCGCGCGAGAATGTCAGCGGCTCGTAGTGCGAACGTGCGCCGCTATCGCCCATCCCGGAGAAATCGAGCGCCATGACGCGATAGCGGCTCAGCAAGAACGGCGCAATGAAACTCCACCAACGCGCATGCGCACGAAAGCCATGCGCGAGCAGCAGCGCAGGCTTATCGGTATCGGCGAGATTCCAAGCAAGATAATGAATCTGCGTGCCATCGACATCGGCGAAACGTGATTCGCATGGCGTCGCAATCGCATTCGTAAACCAAGCAGGCGTTGTCGAGTGTTGAGTCATATGGATGTGCAAAGTCAGTGCGCAATAGCTTGCCGATATTCTGGCCGAGATGACCTGATCACCTGATCTTCAGTCAATCAAACTCCGTCGGCAACGTGCGATCGCAGTGATGGCGATACATGCGCTGAATCTGCGCGGCGGTCGTTCTGCCTGTTGAAAGTTCGGGCAGCGCATCGAGCGGAAAGAATTCGACGCCATCGGTTTCGTTACTGAACCGCGGCGCGCCGCCCGTGATGTCGCAGATGAAAAAGGCTTTCCAGGCGTGAAACAGGTACGGCGGGTGTTCGTGCTGATTGCGATCGTAAAGCGCAGCGAGCTTCACGGCGCGCGCGGTGTAACCGGATTCTTGTTCGATTTCCTTTTCGACGGCATGGGTCGGCGTGTCGTTCACATCCGCCCAGCCACCCGGCATCGTCCATTTGCCATCGATCGTTTCGCGCACCAGCAGCACGCGCTCGTCGCGATAAATCGCGGCACGCACATCGATCTTGGGTGTCGCATAACCATCCTCGACGAACCAGGTGCGCTTGAGATCCTCTGGACGCTGTGCGGATTCGTTCGCCAGTAATTGCGCGCCGATCTCGGCGATTTCGCGATAGCGCTCGCGGTCGTACTCCTCTTTGGTGAAATGCAATCCAGATTGCGACAACGCGAACAGCCGGCGGGCGAGATCGAGATTCGATGGCATGGCACGAAGTAGCGACTGACGAGGAGCGACAGGCTACCGTCATCCGCGTCACTGCGGGACCGTTGCATGCCGCTTTCGCCGTCACCGGCTGAGCGCGACGCACATCGCTCGCGCGCGGCAAGCATTAGTCCGCAGCTTTTTGTACGCATTGCTATCATCCGCCGCCCCGCTCACCTCCACACCGCTTGCGGTTTGCATGAACTCACCCGTGGCATCGCCGACGAATCGCATCGATGGGCGTGGCTTGTCGGTGGCGGCCGGCGCTTTCTTCATCTGGGGGCTGCTGCCCCTGTACTTGAAGTTCCTGCAGAGCGTCTCGGTGTGGCAGATCACGGCGCATCGGTTGGTGTGGGGCTGCTTGTTCGCACTTGCCTGGCTCGCATTGCGCCGCGAGCTGACGCAGGTATGGCGTGCGCTTGCCGATCCGCGCACACGCTGGCGGCTGTGTTTGAGCGCCATTTTGATCAGCATCAATTGGCTCACCTATGTCTGGGGCGTGACGAGCGATCGCGTGGTCGAAGCCAGCCTCGGCTATTTCATCAATCCATTGGTGAACGTACTGCTCGGAGTCATCGTCCTGTCCGAGCGCTTGAATCGCGCACAATGGGCCGCGGTGGCGGCCGCCGCAGCAGGCGTGGCGTATCTCACCTGGACGGCCGGCCACCCGCCGTGGATCTCGCTCATCCTCGCGGTGTCTTTCGGCTTGTATGGCTTGGTGCGCAAGCTCGTGACGGTCGATTCGCTCGCGGGCTTCGCCGGCGAAACGCTGGTCCTGCTCCCCGTCGGCGTCGCATTTCTCTTGTGGTGCCAATTCACGGGTGCAGGCGCCTTCGGTCACATCGATCGCGGCATCGATGCTCTGCTCATCCTCGCAGGTCCACTCACCGCGATCCCGCTCGTCTTGTTCGCTTACGGCGCGCGCCGCATCCCTTATTCCACTATCGGTTTACTGCAGTACACCGCACCGACGATCCAGCTCTTATTGGCGGTGTGGGTATTCGGCGAACCGTTCACCGTCGATCGTGCGATCGGCTTCGCACTGATCTGGACCGCGCTCGTGGTCTACGCCGCCGACGGCATGTGGCGCTCGCGCAAGGTCACCGCGCTGGAGACGAGCGGATAGCGGAAGACCAGCGGTTAGCGGTTGGCGGTTAGCGATTGGTGAAGAGCAGCAGATGGCGTGGCGGCGGCGTTGACAGCCAATGCATATTTATGCAACATGCCCGCGTTTTTATGCATCAGTGAGTACGAGGCTGCGGCGCTGCCTCTCTTCAACTAACCGCCAACCGCTAACCGCTATCCGCTATCTACGACCTTGGCCGCAGAAATCCACCAACCCGTCTCGCGCCGTGCGGCGATTCTCCGAATCATTCGGGAATCGACCGTGCGCAACCAGGACGAACTGGTCAAAGTGCTGCGCAAGGAAGGCTTCGAGGCGACGCAATCGAGCGTCAGTCGCGATCTGCGTGAACTGGGCGTCGCCAAAGCGGGCGATCGTTACATCCTGCCGAGCGCACAAGTTGCCGGGCAGGTCGATCCGTTTGCCGCGGTGGTGAATTTCGTGCTCGAGGCTCGCACGGCAGGCCCATCGTTGACCGTCATCAAGACGGCAAGCGGACACGCGCAAAGCGTGACGGTCGCCATCGATCAGGCCGAATGGCCGGAGGTCGTCGGGACGATTTCCGGCGACGACACCATCTTCATCGCCACCGAAGACGCGCGTGCACAACGCAAACTGCGCGATCGCCTGCGCGACATCTTCGGTGAGCGCATCGGCTGACCGCGCTTCGCGGCCCGCCATCCGATTTCCTCGTTACCTTCGTTTATTCAGATCACAACCATGACCGACACGCTTCCCGCCGGCAACGAACCCATTCTTCTCGCCTTTTCAGGTGGCCTCGACACCTCCTTTTTGGTGCCGTGGCTGAAAGAGAACTACGGGCGCCCGATCATCACCGTCACGGTCGATACCGGCGGTATCGATGCGGACGCCGCCAAGGTGCTCGACGAACGTGCGCGCGCGCTCGGCGCCCAGGACCATGTGCTCATCGAAGCCAAGCAAGGCTATTTCGACCAGGTGATCAAGTACTTGATCATGGGCAATGTGAAGCGCGGCCAAATGTATCCGCTGTGCGTCGGCGCCGAACGCGTCATGCAGGCGCAGACGATCGCCGAGTACGCGCGCAAGATCGGCACGCACGTCGTCGCGCACGGCTGCACCGCGGCAGGCAATGATCAGGTGCGCTTCGAAGTCGCGTTGCGCACGCTCGCACCCGAACTGACGATTCTCGCGCCGGTGCGCGATCAAGCCTTCAAACGCCCTGAGCAATTGAAGTACCTGGAAGATCGCAAGCTGACGATTCCACCGTATGGCGCGGCTTACTCGGTGAATCGCGGCCTGTGGGGCGTAACGATCGGCGGCAAGGAAACCCTCACCTCAGAAGGCAGCATCCCCGAGCATGCGTGGGTGTTGTCGAAAAACGCGTTCACGCAACCCGCCGCGTCTGAATCGCACACCATCACGTTCGAGCAAGGCGTGCCGGTCGGCTTGAATGGCCAAAAACTCGGTCCGGTTGCCGTCATCGAACAACTCGAAACCATCGGCGCGAAATTCGGCGTCGGCCGCGGCATTCACTTGGGCGACACCATCATCGGCACGAAGGGTCGCGTCGCGTTCGAAGCGCCCGCGGCAGAAGTCTTGATCAACGCGCATCGCGAGCTGGAAAAGCTCGTGATGACGGGCCGCCAGCAACGCATCAAGGAGATGGTGGCCGCGCCGTATGGCGATCTCGTACACGAAGGTCAGCACCTGGATCCGGTGTGCCGCGACATCGAAGCGCTGATTGTGTCTTCGCAAACGCGCGTCACGGGCGAGGTGAAAGTGCTGTATCACCCAGGCAATGCGTTCATCGAAGGCGTGACATCGCCGTACTCGATCATGGCTGCATCGAAGGGCGTCTACGGCGAAGCCGCAGGCGAATGGAGCCCCGCCGATGCGCTGGGCTTCTCGAAGATGGTGAGCCTGCCGAGCATGTTCTGGGCGCGAGCTGGAAAGACAGGAACAAAGTGATCTCGCGATGAAGTGATCGCGGTCAGAGAGTTCTGGCCATGATCACCTGATCACCTCATCACTGGATCACCTCTAGAGGAATCAAATGAAAACCGTCGTCGTCGACAAAATTGCCTCGATCACTCAAGCGCTCGATCTAAAGCACGAGCTGCGCGTCGAGACCGACAACATTCCATGCGAAGAAGGCGTGGTGCTGGTCTGCGAAGTGCTCACCAACAAGTCGACCTACAACACGCTCGAACTGACGAGCGGACGTATGGCGAAAGTGTCGAAGGGCGACATCATCGTCGGCGCGCTCGGTCATCGTCAGGCGCTGTTCGGTTATTCGGGGCACATTCCCGAATCGATCAAGGAAGGAGATGTCATTCAAGTACTGAATATCGGTGGCGTTTTGGGCGTGGTCGATTCGGCCAATCCGGAAAAAGGCCGGCCATTCGATGCGCGTGTCATCGGCGTCGTGCTGCAGTTTCCGTTCTTGGGCGAACGCATCGGCGTGCCGGCGCGCGTCGGCTACAAGCCGCTCGACTTCAACGCCCGCTTGAATACACGCAAGATTCCGGTCGTCGCGCTCGTCGGCACGTGTATGGAAGCCGGCAAGACCGCTGCCGCTTGCGTCATCGTCGCGCGCATGCGGCATCACGGCCTCAAGGTGCATGCATTCAAAGCCACTGGCGTCTCCTTACGGCGTGACATTCTCGCGATGGAAGATGCGGGCGCGCGCCGCAGCATGATCTTTACCGACCTGGGTGTCGTCACGACGACGGCCAAAAATGGCGCCGCGATCACCCGCTCGCTGTTGACCGAAATGGCGCAAGGCGATCCCGACGTCATCATCTTCGAACTCGGTGACGGCATTCTCGGCGCTTATGGCGTGGAAGCGATTCTGTCCTCGGAGGACATTCGTGAATCGCTGACATCCGTCGTGTTGTCCGCGAACGATCCAGTGGCGGCGTGGGGCGGTGTGAAGCTGCTGCGCGAACAGTTCTGGATCGAGCCTGCGGTGGTGACTGGGCCGGCCACGGACAACGCTGTCGGCGTGAACATCATTCGCGAACGCATGAACGTGCCGGCCTTCAACGCCATCACCGACGGCGCTGCGCTCGGTGATCGCGTGATCGAATCCGCGGGCCTCAAGCCGCGGCGCGTCGTCGCGGACACCGCCGAGTAAGCAGCGCTACACCGATTTCTAAAGAGTAATTGAACGTGTCGAATGCAAAATTACCGGCCATCGTGCTGGGAGGAACGGGTTACGTCGCAGGTGAGCTGCTGCGCTTGATTGCAGCACATCCGCAGGTGGCATTGCGCGCGATTCTGTCCGACAGCCAGCCGGGCGAGTTGGTGGCGAAATCGTTTCCGCATCTGGCGCCGGTGTATCCGGAACTCGCGTTTTCGAGCCTCGCCGAACTCAAAGAACTCGTCGGCACGTTGCCGCAATCGGTCATCATCTCCGCCGCTCCGCATGGCGTGGCCGCGAAGCTGATCGATGAGTTGTTGCAAGCGGCTGAGTCGAAGGGCACACAGACGCGCGTCGTCGATATCTCCGCGGACTATCGCTACACGAGTGCGAGTGCATACGAAGCCGTCTACAAGCATGCGCACGGTGCACCGGCGCGCATCGAGCAATTCACTTGTGCGGTGCCCGAACATTTGGCGTCGGTGAGCACGCCGCATGTGGCGCATCCGGGTTGCTTCACGACGGCTGCGTTGCTCGCCAGCGTGCCGGTGTTGCAACTCGGCTTGGCGGAACCGAGCGTATTCATATCGGGCATCACCGGGAGCACGGGTGCAGGACGTACGCCTGCAGCGGGCACGCATCATCCGCAGCGGCACAGCGACTTGTATGCCTACAACCCGCTCGCCCATCGTCACACGCCGGAGATCGTCGCGCTCGCGCACGCCGCCTCGGGCGTCGCCGCCGAGATCAGCTTCGTGCCGCATTCCGGCCCCTATGCGCGCGGCATTCACGTCACAGCCCACGCGAAAACCAAGCGCCCGCTCAAGACAGCCGATATCGTCGCGGCCCTCGAGGAGTTCTATCGCGGCAAACCATTCGTGCGTGTCACACCCGCATTGCCGCACATCAAGGACGTCGCCGGCAGTAATTACGCTTACGTCAGCGGCGCAGCCAACGGCAGCGATCTCGTCGTGATGTGCGCCATCGACAATCTCGTCAAAGGCGCCGCAGGCGGTGCGATGCAATGGCTGAATCGCCTGTACGGATTCGATGAAACCGCGGGCTTGACGGCGCCAGCGGCAGGATGGACCTGAGAATTGGAAGGCGATAGCGGATAGGCGATAGCGGATAGCAACAGAGGAAAGCGGTACGGGTGGTCGATCGAGGATAAGTGCGAACGCTCTTGCCATCCGCCATCGCCCATCGCCCATCCGCTTCCAGGAAGACAACATGCAAGCACAGCGAGACAACGTGACTTCGATCAACCGGGCACTGCCCGATCATCTGGCGCCCGTGTACGCGCAATTTCCGCTCGAGGTCGTCGATGCGGACGGCGTCTATTTGCGCACGCCTGGCGGCCGCAAGGTGCTAGACCTGTATGGCGGTCACGCTGTCGCGGCCCTCGGCTACAACCATCCGCGCTGGATCGAAACCCTGACGCAACAGGCGCGCAATCTGTGCTTCCAGAGCAATGCGGTGCCGCTGGATGTGCGCCGGCGCGCAGCGACGAAGCTCGCGCAATTCTGCGGACTCGGACTCGACACCGTGTTCTTCATCAACTCAGGCGCGGAAGCGAATGAGAACGCGCTGAAGATTGCCTGCAAGATGACCGGCGGTACCGAAGTCATCGCGATCGAGGGCAGCTTTCACGGCCGCACCGCCGCTGCCGGCGCCGTGACCTGGGGCGCGGACAAGAAATGGTATGGCTTTCCCAATAAGCCCTTCGATGTGAAGTTCATCAAGCCGAGCGACATCGATCGGCTCGGCACCTTGATCAGCGATTCGACAGCTGCAGTCATCGTCGAACCGGTGCAAGGCGTCGCTGGCGCAGTCGACATGCCGAAAGAATTCCTCGAAGCGCTGCGCGTGCGCTGCACCGAAAATGGCTCGCTGCTGATTTTCGATGAAGTGCAATGCGGCGTCGGCCGCACGGGCTATCCGTTCGCCGCGAACATGTACGGCGTCACGCCCGACATGATCACGACCGCGAAGGCGCTGGGCGCAGGTTTTCCGGTTTCGGCCATTCTCCTCGCCGATCACATCGTGCCGTATTTGAAGCTCGATTCGCTCGGCACGACGTTCGGCGGCGGCCCGCTGGCTTGCGCGATCGTCGAAACCGTCATCGATGTCATCGAAGCAGACAACTTGCTCGAAAATGTGCGCGAGCGTGCGCAACAGATTCACGAGAGCTGCCTCGTCGGCCCGGTCGTGGCGACGCAAGGCGCCGGCTTGCTGCTGGGCTTGCGCTGCTCGCGGCCGGCGAAAGAAGTGCAAGCTGCACTGCTCGATCAGGACATCCTGACCGGCACGAGCGCCGATCCAAACGTGTTGCGCATCCTCGCACCGTACGTGCTCACGAGCGACCACGTGGAGCAATTACGTGAGGCGCTGACGCGCATTGCTAAATGAGGTGATCTGGTGATCAAGTGATCCGGTGATCGAGGCCAGACTGGTTTCTTACCGTGATCACTTGGATCACCTGATCACCCGATCACTTTCCGAAATCCTTCATCACTCAACTTCCCCATCCACCATGAACCGCTTCCTCGACCTGGCCGACTTTCCGCGCGAACAAGTCAAAGATCTGCTCGGCCTTGCTTCACGCTTGCAACAAACTCCACAACCGCAAGCGCTCGCAGGCAAGGTGCTTGGGTTGTTGTTCTTGAATCCCTCGCTGCGCACGCTCGCCTCGTTTCAAAGCGCGATGATGCGTTTGGGCGGTACCGCTGTCGTCATCACACCAGGTCAAGGTACCTGGCAGATGGAAACGCAGCTTGGCGCCGTCATGAGCGGCACGGCGGCCGAGCACGTCCGCGAAGCGGTGCCGGTGCTCGCGTCGTATTGCGATGCCATCGGCATTCGCATGTTTGCAGAAGGGCGCGATCTGGCCACGGACCTTGCCGAAACCGGTTTCAAGATGATGGCCGGCTTGTGCGACAAGCCGCTCGTCAATATGGAATCGGCAATGAACCATCCCTGCCAGGCGCTCGCGGATTGGCACACGATGGACGAACTGCGCGTGCCCGAACGCGGCAAGTTCGTGCTGAGCTGGGTGAATCATCCGCGCGCGCTGCCGCTTGCCGTGCCCTCCTCCACCGTGCACATGGCTGCACTGCGCGGCATGGATGTCGTCGTGCTGCGGCCCGAAGGTTTCGCGCTCCCCGAGCCGATCATGGACAAAGCGCGTCAAGCCGCCAAAGCATCCGGCGGCTCCGTGCACGAAACCACCGATCGCAACGAAGCGCTGCAAGGCGCGCACGTGATCTATGCGAAAGAGTGGGGTTCACCGCAGCACTACGGCGATGACGCAGCCGACAAACAATTGCGCGAACACTTGAGCGATTGGTGCGTGCAAGACAGTTGGTTCAATCAAGCGGATCCGAACTGCCGCTTCATGCATTGCCTGCCGGTGCGCCGAAACATCGCCGTCGCCGACGAGGTACTCGACGGCCCTCGCAGCGTCGTCATCCGCGAAGCATTCAACCGCATGGTCGTGCAGATGGCGGTGTTGTATCGCTTATTGAGAGGCTGAGAGATCAGCCTACAGACGACAGGCTACAGGCCACAGCCAGAGCATTCTCCTCTTGCTGTCGCCTGTAGCCCGTAGCCTGTTAGCCGAAGACCCTTGTAATCCAGATTCAAACCTCAGAGGTACCCCTCCCGTGCTCCGAACCGATCCTTCCGTTGCCATTCGCGCGTTGCGTAGCGCCGCGCCGTACATCCGCATGTACAAGGGCAAGGTGTTCGTCATCAAGGCGAGCGGTGGCGTTTTCGGCGATGCAGAGGCGACACGCGCACTGATCGAACAAGTTGCGATCCTGCATCAGGTCGGCATTCGCGTCGTGCTCGTGCATGGTGGCGGTCCGCAGCTGACACAGATTCAGGAGTCGCTCGGTATCAAGCCGCGCATCGTCGCCGGCCGCCGTGTCACGGATGAAAAATCGATCGAAGTGACGAGCATGGTGCTGAATGGTCTCGTCAATACACAGATTCTCGGCATGTGCCGCGAACTCGGCATTGCCGCGGTCGGCGTCAGTGGCGTCGATGCGGGTTTGGTGCGGGCACACAAGCGTCCGCCAGTCACTGTTGAAGGTGAAGTCGTCGATTACGGCTTCGTCGGCGACATCGACCTCATCGATGCGAAAGTGCTGCAGCAACTGCTCGAAGACGGCTTCATGCCGGTGGTCAGTCCCGTCTCGGCGGATGACAAGGGTCAGTTGCTCAACATCAATGCCGATACCGTCGCTGCTGCAATCGGCTCGGCGCTGAAAGCCGAGAAGCTCATGCTCTGCACCGGCGCGCCCGGCATTCTCGAATCCGTAGAGGATCCTCGCTCGATCATCTCCTACACCGACCTGGCCGGCTTACAGAAACTCAAAGAGCAAGGCGCACTGAAGGACGGCATGCTGCCCAAGGCGAAAGCGATCGAAGATGCGATTCGTGGCGGCGTGCGCCGCGTCCACGTCACCTCGTACAAATCGCAAGACGGCATCCTCGCCGAAGTCTTCACGAACGAAGGCACCGGCACGCTCGTCGTCGAAAACATCAGCGCGCTATCGGCAGCGGAACAGCAGGCGGGGAAATGAAGATGGGCACGGGGCACGGGGCGCGGGGCGCGGGCCAGAGCAGGATTGCTTGCGACCGGGGATCTCCGCGCGAGCAGTTTGATGCGGTGACAAATCGCACCCCGAAACTTCATACCCGAGCCCCGAGCCCCGAGTCCCGAGCCCTGTGGAGCGTCCAATGAGCCGCCTCTGGGACAAAGGCTTGCCGCTCGATCAGCGCGTGCTGAACTACACCGCGGGCGAGGATCATGCGCTCGACAATCGACTGATTGCCTATGACGCGCAGGCGTCGATCGCGCATGCGGAAATGCTCAATGCGCAAGGCTTGCTTGGCGATGCAGATCTACAGGCGATTCGCGAAGGCCTGACGCAGATCGCGGCGGAACATGCGCGCGGTGAATGGCGTGTCACGCTCGAACATGAAGACGGACAGACGGCGCTCGAAACGCTACTGACGGCACGCATTGGCGATGCAGGCAAGCGCGTGCATCTCGGCCGTTCGCGTAATGATCAGGTGCTCACCGCGCTGCGGTTGTATTTACGCGATGCCGTCGAGCAATTGCGCGAAGGCATCAATGGCGTGGCCGATGGGCTCGATGACTTGGCGCAACGCCAAGGCGATGTCGTGCTGCCCGGTTACACCCACATGCAGCAAGCGATGCCCAGTTCGGTTGCGCTGTGGGCCGGCGGATTCGCAACGGAGCTACGTGATGATGCAGCGGCGCTGCAGCACGTGCATCGCCGGCTCGCGAAAAGTCCGCTCGGGTCGGCGGCGGGCTATGGTTCACCGAATCTGCCGATCGATCGCGATCACACGCGTCGCGCCCTCGGTTTCGCACAAGTGCACGAACCCGTCACCGCCGTTCAACTCTCGCGCGGCAAAGCCGAAGCGCAACTGTTGTTCGAGATCACTTTGGTGATGCAGGACGTCGCGCGACTGTCGGCGGATCTCTTGCTCTTCTACACCCAAGAGTTCGCCTTCGTGGAATTGCCCGATGCGTTTACGACCGGCTCGTCGATCATGCCGCAGAAGCGCAATCCCGACGTATTCGAACTCATCCGCGGCCGCAGCGCGACTGCGCATGCATGTCTGGTGGAAGTGCTGGGCATCGTTGCAAAGTTGCCATCGGGCTATCAGCGCGACTTGCAGCTGATCAAAGCGCCGCTGTTTCGCAGCATCGATATCTGCCTCGAAACCCTCGCGATCCTGCCCATCGCGTTGACGGGCGTGAAATTCCGCGCCGACTCCATTCGCCTGGATCCTTCGATCCACGCCGCTGCCGAAGCAAATGAACTCGTCGTCAAGGAGGGGATCCCGTTTCGCGAGGCGTATCGGCGGGTGGGGGAGAGGTTGAGAAAGCCGGAAGGCGATAGCGGATAGCGGATGGCGGATGGCAATGAGCCGACAGGCAGTTCGAGACGAGATCGTCGCGCGCGTGTTAGCGCTCGAAACTCAAGCTTCTTTGATCGATGCTACATGCGTTTATCAGATCCGCCCTAACCGCTACCGCCACCGCTCTTACCATCCGCTATCGCCCATCCGCTATCGCCTTCTAAATCCGTATGACCATCTGGTACGCCCCTTTCACCCTCGACGCTCTGCATCCGAAGCACTGCTTGCAAGATCACCTCGGGATCGAGTTCATCGAGATCGGGCCGGATTTTCTGCGCGCGCGGATGGCCGTCGATGAACGTACGCATCAGCCCTTCGGCATTCTTCATGGCGGCGCCTCGGTGGCGCTCGCAGAAACCGTGGGCAGCATGGCCGCCGCGCATGTCGTCGATCGCAAGCAATTCCGCGTCGTCGGCCAGGAAATCAACGCGAATCACATACGCGCGATCGCGCAAGGCTTCGTCATCGGGACCGCACGCCCCGTGCACCTCGGCCGGCGCAGCCACGTTTGGGAAATCCGCATCACCGACGAACAAGAGCGCCTCATCTGCATCTCGCGTCTGACGATGTTCGTGCAGGAACTCAGCGGTTAGCGCTTCGATAGCGGATAGCGGATAGCGGATAGCAGAGAAACGCAGTAGCTCGCGACGCTCGCTTCATACGTTCAGCCGCTGTGCTGGAAGTCACCACCCACGCTAATTGTTGTACTAACCGCTAACCGCCAACCGCTATCCGCTTCTTCTATACTGCGCGCATGATTCATCGCCGCGTTTTCCTCATTCCGCTTGCAACAGTTGCGCTCGTCAGTTGTGGATTGAAGGGGCCGTTGTATCTGCCCGAAACCGAGCAGGCACAAGCACCCACACAAGAGAGCGAAGAGGAACGCAAAGAGCGCACTCGCGATAGCGGCTCGCAGGCGCCGGCCGTGCCGACAGACACCGTGGGTCCTGCACCTCAGCCGGAAGTGCAGCCATGAGCGAGCGCGCCAAACTCGTCTTGGTCGACGGCTCAGGCTATCTCTATCGCGCTTTTCACGCCTTACCGCCGCTGACGAATTCACGCGGCGAGCCGACCGGTGCGGTGCTCGGCGTTCTGAACATGATTCAAAAGCTGATCAAGGAAGAGCAGCCGCAGTACATGGCGATCGTTTTCGATGCGCCCGGCAAGACGTTTCGCGATCAGCTCTTCGAAGAATACAAAGCGCAGCGCACGCCGATGCCGGATGACTTGCGTGCGCAATTGCAGCCGCTGCTCGATTGCGTGAAGCACATGGGATTGCCGCTGCTGCGTGTCGAAGGCGTCGAAGCGGATGACGTCATCGGCACCCTCGCCTGCCAAGCCGCCGCGCAGGATTTGGACGTTCTGATCTCCACCGGCGATAAGGACATGGCGCAGCTCGTCAGCGAGCGCATCACGCTCATCAACACGATGACGGGTTCGCGTTTGGATCGGGTCGGGGTGAAGACGAAGTTCGATGTATTTCCCGAACAGATCGTCGATTACCTCGCATTGGTGGGCGACACCTCGGACAACATTCCCGGTGTACCCAAGGTCGGCCCGAAGACGGCGGCGAAGTGGCTCAATCAATACGGCACCCTCGACAACCTCGTTGCCGATGCGAACACAATCACGGGAAAGGTCGGCGAAAGCTTGCGCGCGAATTTGCAGGAGCTCGAACTATCGCGTCGGCTCGCGACACTCGAGACGAATGTGCCGCTCGAGTACGAGCCGACCGCGCTGATACCCGGTGAGCCGGACAAAGAGCAGCTGCGCGAGCTGTATACGCGCCTGGAGTTACGCGCTTTTCTGCGCGCACTCACGGGCGGCGATGCAACGGAAAACACTGGTCCCGTACTCCCGCCCTCACCCGCATTCCCGCCGCCGCCGCCGCGCACTTACGCGACGCTGACCACGCGCGCAGAGGTCGACGCGTGGCTCGCGCGCGCAAGCAGCGCGGAGCTCGTCGCACTGCGCACGATCACTTCGTCGTCGGACTACATGAATGCCGACATCATCGGCATCTCGCTCGCGATCGAACCGGGCGTGGCGGCTTACCTGCCGCTGGGGCACGACCTGGGCACGCCACAACTCGCGCGCGATGAGGCGATCGCCGCGCTCAAGCCGCTGCTCGAAAATGAATCGCTGCCCAAGGTCGGCTATCACACGAAGTACGACGCCCACGCATTTGCGCGCGTCGACATCACCCTGCGTGGCGTGCGCTTCGATGCGATGCTCGAGTCGTATGTATGGAACAGCACCGCGACGCGTCACGACTTCGAAATGGTCGCGCGCAAGTATCTCGGTATCGAAGCGATCGCGCTGACTTCACTCATCGGCAAGGGCGCCAAGCAAATTCCCTTCGGCCAGGTCGATATCGACAAAGCCAGCGAATATGCGTGCGAAGCCGCGGACCTGACGCTGCAATTGCACCACGCCTTGTGGCAGCAGATCGGCGCAGCACCCGACACCAAATCGGTGTACGAGACGATCGAGCAGCCGCTCGCACCGGTGTTGGCACGGATGGAACGCACCGGCGTTCTGGTCGATGAAGCGATGCTCAAAGCGCAAAGCGATGAACTCGCAGCGCGTCTGCAGAAAATCGAAGCCGACGCGCACGCGACCGCTGGCAGTGCGTTTTCGCTCGAATCGCCGAAGCAATTACAGGAAGTGCTATTCGGCAAGTTGGGCCTGCCGGTGTTGCGCAAGACACCAACGGGTCAACCTTCGACAGCGGAAGACGTTCTGGAAGAGTTGGCGCAGAAGTACGAATTGCCGCGCATGGTCATGGATTACCGCGAGCTGGCGAAACTGAAGTCGACGTACACGGACAAGCTGCCGTTGCAGATCAATCGCGCGACGGGTCGCATTCATACCAGTTATCACCAAGCGGTCGCTGCGACGGGCCGGCTCTCATCGCACGATCCGAACCTGCAGAACATTCCAATCCGTTCGGCCGAAGGGCGGCGCATCCGCCAGGCATTCATTGCACCCGCTGGTGCATGCATCGTCGCAGCGGACTATTCGCAAATCGAACTGCGCATCATGGCGCATCTGTCGGGTGATGAGGGCTTGCTGAAAGCCTTCAGCGTCGATCGCGACATTCATCAGGCCACCGCAGCGGAAGTGTTCGGCACGCCGCTCGATGAAGTCAGCGCGGACCAGCGACGCTCGGCGAAGGCGATCAACTTCGGCTTGATCTACGGCATGTCGGCGTTTGGTCTTGCGAGCCGCTTGGGGATCTCGCGCGGTGAGGCGCAGCGCTACGTCGATCTGTATTTCGAACGCTATCCAGGCGTGCGTCGTTATATGGATGAAACGCGGCAGCAAGCGCGCGATCGCGGCTATGTCGAGACGGTGTTCGGGCGGCGCTTGTATTTGAATGACATCGGTTCGCGTAACGCTGCCTTGCGGCAGGGCGCGGAGCGCGCGGCGATCAATGCGCCGATGCAAGGCACGGCGGCCGACATCATCAAGCGCGCGATGATCGCCGTGGATCACTGGCTCATCGATTCGCGGCTCGATGCGCGACTCATCATGCAAGTCCACGACGAACTCGTCTTCGAAGTTCACCGCGACGTAGTAGAGACGCTCACGACCCGCGTGCGAGAACTCATGTGCCGCGCTGCCGATCTCACCGTGCCGCTGAAGGTCGAGGTTGGAATCGGCAACAACTGGGATGAAGCGCACTAACGCTCACGTTCGCACGCGCATGGAAGCTTGCGCACTTCAAAGCAACCGTCGGAACGCACCGACACTTTCCCGCGTCTGCTTTTCAACATCAGCATGCGGGTTTCCGTTCACGCTAGGAGGCGATATGCGTAAGTTCATTGCGCCAATCATTGGATTGGCTGCTCTCGCGTTTTCCAGTGCTCAAGCCGCAGACAACGGCATCTACATCGGCGCCGGTCTCGGCCAGGCCGCGGTGGAAGTCGACGATCTCGTCGCGAATCAGAACTTCGAAGGCGATGATCTGGGTTACAAGGTCATCGTCGGCATACGCCCGCTCGATTGGCTCGGCATCGAGGCGAACTACGTGAACTTCGGCAAGCCCGATGATTCGATCGCCGGCGTGAAGCTCGAAGCCGAAGGCCATGCCTTGACCGGCTATGCGGTGGGCTTCTTTACCTTGGGCCCCATCGATCTGTTCGCGAAGGGCGGCATCGTGTCCTGGGACTCGAAGCTGAGCCACGCGCAGCTGGGGCGCATCGAGGACGACGATGGCACCGACTTCGCGTACGGCGTCGGTTTGCAGTTTCGGCTGCTGAGCCTTGGGGTCCGCGCGGAATATGAAGTCTTCGATATCGACAATGTCGACGACGCCAACTTCGCCTCGATCAGCCTGACGTACACGTTCCTCTAGGCGATTCGTTGCGGACCGATTTGTTGCGCAAGTGCCACG
>CAZIXV010000008.1:12879-28004 GCA_964543105.1 uncultured Steroidobacteraceae bacterium | reverse complement strand
TGATCGGGGTGATGGGGGTGATGGGGGTGATTTGGTGATGGGGTGATCGGGGATGCGCACTGCACCGGGCTCAGCACGAGCCGAGTAGATCGAGTATCTAGTGATTTCGTGATCGGCGTCGAGTGATCTTGTGCTTCGAGGAGGCGAACGGAAAAGAAGCCCAGCCGATGCAGTCCGCATCTCCGATCACCGGATCACCGGATCACCGCATCACCAGATCACCCGATCCATCACCCACCGCGCCCGATCCCAATTGACGGTCGCTCCAGTAATGAATTACGGTCCTGCGTCATGCGGGCTGAGCTCGACGGTGTCCGCTCAAGGGGGAGTTTTGCTTACGAAGCTAGTTTCGAGCGGCGTGCTCGTCAGTATCTGCGTCCTAGGCGCATCGACGATCGACGCGGCGCCACCCACGCAAGCTGCGGCTACGGACGAGGCCGTGAAAGTCGCGCTCCGCCGCATCACCGAAACGCAATATCGGCACACGATCGCCGATGTGTTTGGACCGCAGATCAAGATCGAAGCGCGCTTCGAGCCCGAGCGCCGCGAGGAAGGCTTGTTGGCTTTGGGCAGCGCAATGCTGTCGCTGACCTCCGCGGGCTTTGAACAATACTTCGCGCTTGCCACCTCCATCGCCGATCAGGCACTGAGCGAAGATCACCGCGCTGCGGTGCTGGGCTGCACGCCGGCGAATGCAACGAAGCCCGATGCCGCCTGCACGCGCGAATTCGTCGCCAAGTACGGCGAGCTGTTGTTTCGTCGCGCATTGACGGAGGACGAACTCGCTAGCCGCTTACAGACGGCTTCGCTGGGTGCGGACCAAGCCAAGGATTTCTACGCCGGCTTGAAGCTGGCGTTGACGAGTTTGCTCGTGGCGCCGGATTTCCTGTTTCGCGTGGAATACGCAGAACACGATCCCGCGAATCCAGGCGAGCGACGGCTCGATGGCTACACGAAAGCGTCGCGGCTGTCGTACCTGCTTTGGGATACGGCCCCGGATGCCGAATTGCTCGCCGTGGCGCGCAGCGGTGCGATCCACGACCAGGCCGAACTCGATAAACAAATCGCGCGCATGGTCGCATCGCCCAAGTTCGAGGCCGGCGCGCGCGCCTTCTTCATCGACATGTTCCAGCTCGACGGCTTTGGCAACATGGTCAAAGACGCCAGCATCTATCCGAAATTCAATCAGTCCGTCGCAGAGGCGTCGCGCGAACAAATGTTGTTACGCACGATCGATCTGCTCGTCCGCAACAACGGCGATTACCGCGATCTGTTCACCTCGAAGCAGACCTACATCAATCGCTCGCTGGCTTCTGTGTACAACGTTCCTTACGCCTCGAAAGCGCAGTGGATGAAGTACACGTTCCCGGAAGACTCCGAGCGTTCCGGCATTCTCACGGACATCGGCTTCTTGTCATTGCATTCGCATCCCGGGACGTCATCGCCGACGCGCCGCGGCATCAAGGTGTTGGAAATCTTCATGTGCATGGCGACGCCGCAGCCGCCGGCGGATGTAGATTTCTCGAAAGTGCAAGACAGCGATAAGGGCACCGTGCGCGGCCGTCTGCTCGATCACATGGAGAACGAGGGTTGTTCGGGCTGTCATCGCAAGACCGATCCATTAGGGCTTGCGCTCGAACACTTCGATGGTCTTGGGCAATTGCGCTTGCTCGAGAACGGCATGCCGATCGACGTCAGCGCCGATTTGAAGGACGTGAAGCTCGAAGGCGCCGACGGGGTGGGTGAGTACTTGCGTAACGAGCCGCGCGTGCCGGCGTGTTTGGTGCGTAACGTTTACTCCTATGGCGTGGGAATGCGAACGGTCGGCCGCGACCGCGCCTATTTGGCTGCACAAACCCAGGCATTTATCGAAGGCGGCTATCGCTTTCCCGAATTGATACAGCGGGTGGCTGCAAGTCCCGAGTTCTTCAAAGTCGTCATTCCCAAGGACCTCGCGGCGCCGCCTGCTTCGTCCACCACGCTCACGCAGCTGCAGCCGTCCCAGGAGTAGTCCATGAAATTACGATTCAATCGTCGTTCGGTGCTCAAGGGGCTCATCGGGGGTTCGGCCGTCTACGTTGGCCTGCCGATGCTCGATGCATTCCTCAACGGCAACGGTACGGCGCTCGCGAACGGCCAACCGCTGCCGGTGCGGTTTGGGACGTACTTTTGGGGATTGGGTTTGACGGATACGCCGACAGGCGGCACGCGCTGGGTGCCTTCCAAAATCGGTCCTGGCTACGAAGTCATGCCCGAACTGCAATCGATCGCGCCGTTCAAAGAAAAGGTCTCGGTGTTCTCCGGCTTTAGAGTGATTGGCGATGGCCGCCCGAACCTCGTGCATTGGAGCGGTCATGCCGGAATTCTTTCCGGCGTCGCGCCAGCGACCGCCAGCAAGTTCGATGCTGCGTCCTTCGATACGAAAGTGGCTGATGCAATTGGCACCGGCACGCGTTTCAAGTCCATCGATGTCGACGCGTCGGTGTCGCGTCAGCCGGTGAGCTACTCCACCCGTAGCGGCACCACCTTCGCCTCGCCTGATGCGACGCCGCTTGCGCTATATACGCGCTTGTTCGGTGCCGGCTTCCAGGATCCGAACAGCGACGACTGGAAACCCGATCCGTCGATCATGCTGCGCCAAAGCGTGCTGTCCGCAGTCGCCGATCAACGTCATGCGCTGATGAAGGGCGTAGGCAAGAGCGATCAACAAAAGCTCGATCAGTACTTCAGTGCCGTGCGCGATATGGAGAATCAGCTTGCGGTGCAATTGCAAAAGCCGGAGAAACGCGCAGCGTGCGTCATTCCAGAGGCGCCGCAAGAAACGACCGGAGGCGCCTCGGTCGAGGTTGTGAATGCGAATACGCAGATTCTCGCGACACTGTTGGCGATGGGTTTGGCGTGCAATCAATCGCGCGTATTCACCTTCGTGCACACCGCGGGCGCGTCGGAAACGTACATGGCCGGCAACAGCAAGATCTATCACCAGATCACGCACGATGAACCCACGGATGCACAGCTCGGTTATCAGCCGCAGACGAGCAAGTTAGCGGCGCAGGTGATGGAAGGCCTCGGCCTCTTCCTTACCGAGCTCGATGCGATCAAAGAAGGCGATGGCACGCTGCTCGACAACTCGTTGGTCATGGCGTTCAGCGATACGGGTTACGCAAAGATTCACGCGATCGAAAACATCCCGATGTTCTTCGCCGGCCGCGCGGGCGGCAAACATAAAGCAGGACAGCACATCGCCGGTAAAGGCGATGCCGTCACGCGCGTCTCTCTCACTGCGATGCAATTGGTCGGCGCGCCCGTCGGCGAGTTCGGCGTGGGTTCGATGAAGACTTCGAATCCGGTGGGTGAGGTCATGGGTTAGCGGAACGAAGGCGATAGCGGATGGATCGGAACGAAGGCGATAGCGGATGGGCGATAGCGGATGGGGCCCTAGCGGTTGCGCAGCATTCGGTCCTCTCCCCTGCGAAGCGGGGGAGAGTCAGAGAGCGGTCTTGTCCGGTCCTCTCCCCTGCGAAAGCGGGGGAGAGTTAGAGAGGGGGCTCCGACACCGCTGTCAGGTCGCTCGCAACTTTAGGAACGAAACAATGAATCGAAACATGCTGGTCCTCGCCGGGATGCTTTTCGCAATCTCGCCCACCGCGCTTGCGGATTGGACCAAAACCTATGTCGTCGAATGGAACGAGCCGGCGATGTACTACGGCGCGAAAGACGGCGTCATCGATCCCGGCACCGATTGCCCGAATGGTTCGAATCCAGAAATCGACTGGATCAAAGTCTTGATCGAGGCGGGCTACACGGAAGAAGAGGCACGCTGGTTGCGCAACCCGGCGAACCCGACGCGCAGCCCGGTACACGGCCAAAACCAAATGGCGTTTCGCGGCAAAGACCGCGCGAACGTTTACACGAATCCCGAGTCGACGCCCGATCCCGGTCTCGTTGGTGTGACGGGCGACATCGGCGAAGGCATCAATCTCGACGGCGACACGAAGACGGGCTTTACGAGCCCCGATGGCGAGCCGGGCATCGACAACAACTTCTACAAGACGCTCGGCTGTTGGAAGACGTATCGCGGCCCGCGGCGTCTTTCGAGTGGCGCATTGCAGTTCAACGATTCGATGCGCAACGGCAGCTGGACGACCGTCATCGTCGTCGCAGGCAAGGGTAAGGATCCGCTGAATGATGATGATGTGACCGTCGGCTTCTATGTCAGCGACGACAAGATGGTGAAGGACGGCAACGGCAACATCGCCTGGGATTACACCTTCAGCATCAAACCGAGCGCGCGCTACGAAGCCATCTTTCCGGCGCGTTCAAGAAACGGCTTGATCACCTCAACGCAGCCGGTCAGCGGAACGCTGCGTGAACCGGCATATCTGCGCGACCTGGAACTCTTGCAGGCGCAAGTGAAGCTCACGATGAAAGCCGATGGCACCTTGAGCGGCTATGTCGGCGGCTACCGTCCGTGGGAGCCGGTGTACAAGGCGTGGGTAAATGCGCGTGGGCCGGTGATCGAGGCACTCACCTGGGTGCAATTGCCAGGCGTGTGGTACGCGTTGAAGCGCAATGCGGATTACAGCCCGAGCGGGCCGCAAGGCGAGAAGACGCATATCTCTTACGCGCTGCACGTCGACGCCGTGCCGGCGTACGTGATGACGCCCGATGCCAGCGAGCAAGTGGCGCAAGTCGTCTCATATCGCTCAATGGCGCCGAACGAAGATACGCGTGTCGCCTTCGAATCGATCTCGCCGAGAATTCGCGTCGTCGACGGCATCGTCATCGATCCGCGCATGAAGCAGCAGGCAGGGCCCCACGCCGTGATATTGCCGCAGAAGATGTAGTCCACCTCGTCCCAGACGCGCCACCTCGCCAAATAGGAGCGTGGTGCCCGTTCTGGCCCGAGCCCCGAGCTTCCAGCCCTTTCCGGCCAATGCACATCCTCTACGGCGCACCGCACTCGCTCTACACCGCCAAGGTGCGTTGCTATCTAGGTAAACAGGGCATCGCGTATCGCGAGTTGCTGCCCTCGCATCCGAGCTACGTAAACGACATCGCGCCGCGCATTCGTCGCAACATCATTCCGGTCATCCTGACACCGAGTGGTGAGATCGTGCAGGACACGATCGACATCATCGATCACTTCGAAGCGCAAGGCGTGCCATTACCCGCGTATCCGCCGACGCCGCTGCAACAGGTGCTCGCCATCGTGATCGAGTATTACGGCAGTCAAGCGCTCCTGAAGCACGCGATGCATTACCGCTGGTCGTATCTCGATGAGCAGCGCGAATTTCTCGAGCACGCCTTCAGTGTCGGCGCACCGCGGGATCTGGCCGAGAAGATCATGGCCCGCATGCACTCCTACTTGCCGCAACTTGGAGTGAGTGAGCAAACGATCCCCTTGATCGAAGCGTCCTATGAGCGGCTGCTCGCGAACCTGAATACCCATTTCGCGCAACATCCGTATCTGTTCGGCGCACGACCAACGATTGCCGACTATGGATTGATTGGGCCGCTTTACGCGCACCTCGGACGCGACCCCGTGCCTGCGCAGCTTATGAAAGTGCGCGCGCCGCACGTCTATCGCTGGGCCGAACGCATGAATGCAGCAGACCTAGACTCACCGGAGTTTCCGCAAGCCGACGGCGAATTGCTCGTGGAGGATGCGATCCCGGTGACACTCGAAGCGCTCCTCATGCAGATTCGCGACGAGATCTTTCCTGAACTCACCGACAAACTGGCATTCCTCGACGAGTGGATCGAGAAACTCTCGCCGCATGATGGCGCTGCGGTCAGCGAGAAACCGCATCAGCGTCGCATCGGCGTCGTCGCCACGACTTTCTGTGGTGCGCCGATCGAAACGGGCGTCGAACCCTATTTGATGTACCTGCTGCGGCGCGCGGATCGGGCGCTGAGTAAGGCGAGCGATCTCGAACGCAGGCGTGTGCTCGATGCGCTGGCGAAATACGGCCTGCAGCCGACGCTCATGGGCGAGCGAAAGTACAGCGTGAGTCGTCGCAATCACATCGAAGTTTGGGAGCGGGCGAGCGAATGAAGAATGTGGCAATGACGGGTTTCCGCTTGAAATCGCTGCTCGGCTTCATCGTCATGTTCGCTGCGCATGTGGCTTGCGCGGCGGCGCCTAAAGCCATTACGAACTCAGGCGTACTCGTCGGCGAGGCGGTCGATGGCGTACACATCTTCAAGGGCGTGCCCTACGCACAACCCCCTGTCGGTGCCTTGCGGTGGGCGCCGCCGCTGCCGATTCAATGGCAGGGCGAACGTGAAGCGCGAGAGTTCGGTCCGCCGTGTCTACAAGCAACGCCTGCCGACGGCCGGCCGAATGGCGGTGGCGTGGTGGGCGAATCGAGCGAGGATTGTCTGTATTTGAACGTGTGGGTGCCTGCGAACGCGAAGAATGCGCCGGTCATGCTCTGGCTGTACGGCGGTGGCGGCACGATGGGTTCGGGCCATGTGCCGACGTATGACGGCGATGCCTTCGCGCGCGATGGCGTCGTGTTGATCACGATCAATTACCGCCTCGGCGTCCTCGCAGGCTTTGCGCATCCGGCGCTGACGAAGAGCGTGCCTGCCGGTGAAGGCTTTGCGAACTATCACTTGCTAGATGCTATCGCTGCATTGAAATGGACGAAGGCGAATGCGGCGGCATTCGGCGGTGATCCTGACAACGTGACGCTCTTTGGTGAATCGGCGGGCGCGACGATGGTCGCGAATCTGCTGACCTCGCCGCTCGCGCGCGACACCTTCGACAAAGCCATCATTCAATCGACTGGATCACTACCGACACCTGCGACGCCGCTCGAAAGAGCCGAGGCCATCGGCATTGAGTTCGCGACCGCACATGGGTTGCCCGGTAAAGACGCAACGCTCGAGCAGCTTCGGGCGATTGCGGCGGACGCTCTCCTGAAGCATGCGCAAACCGCGCGTGGCTTGCGCACGATTGTCGATGGGCGCGTGAAAACTCAATCGATCATGGATGCTTTTGCAAGTGGTGCAGCGATCGATGTGCCGACCATGATCGGCACGAACAGCGACGAAGGTCGTCTGGTCGGCACGCAGCGCGTTGCGACCCATGCGATGAGCGGCGCGCCGGTGTGGCAATACTTCTTCGACTACGTACCCGAGTGGCGCCGCGCCGAGCAACCGAACGGTGCGCCGCACGCTGCCGAGATCCCGTATGTGTTCGACACGTTGCGGCAGGATCGTCGTGGCGGGGAGCGTATGACGCCGCGTGATCTCGCAGTGGGTGCGTATATTCATTCGTGTTGGGTGGCGTTCGCGAAGCAGCCACCCGCAGTGACGACGATCGAGTGCGCGAATGGCTTCAAGTGGCCGGCGCGCACCGAAGCGAATGGACAGACTGTAGCGATCTTTCAGGAATCGCCGTCGCTGGGCAAAGCATCACAACTGCGCTCGCCGCCGAACGGCGGCCCACCGGGGCCGACGCATCGGGACGAATAGCGCGCTCCTTAGCTTTACTTGCACTGCGGCAGGGCTCGCGGCGAGCCACGAGTGCGTCGGGACGCGCGACCGTCAACATGTGCTGATAAGCCAGGCGCGATTCCACCTTTTTGCGCCCGGCATGGGCATTCAGGTTGCAATCATGCCGATCAGGTCTGCAGCGCGCGGCATCTTCTCGAGTGACCGTACGCTTTCGACCACCTGTTTGGCACGCGCCTCGCCGAGGCGCGACGCCATCAATTCCAGCGCTTTCGTTTCGACTTCTTCGCGGCTCATCGGATGCGACGGAAAACCGACGACGTACGGGACGTAGACTTCGTGTTTCTTGCCGCCACTTTCGGTGATGATGACGCGGGCAGACTCCGTGCGCGGTTGACCGGGCGCGGCTTCTTGAGCGGGGTCATGCACGATCGTGACCTTTTCCATCATTGCTTTGACCGCAGCGTCGTTCGCCATGCGCTCGAGCGATTGCGCGGACACGAAGTCGAGTTTCCCGTCGGTGAGGATGAGCGACGTCGTGTACCGCAGATTGAGCGCGGGCATCGCCGCGTCGCGGAAGGCCTGCCAGCGTCCAGGCATTTCGATACGCACGCTCGACACTTTGTTGCGCGCAATCTGCGGCAGCAGCTGCAGCAGGCCATGAATTGCCGGCTGCGTCGGGCCGCCAACTGGATAGCGCTTGAAGGCCGTCTCGGGCAGCTCCGAGCGTTCGCCAAGTCTCTCGATGAGGTAGTCGGGTTTCGAATCTCCACTCGCGAACAATCCGCCGCGCAGCCAGCCCTCGGGATGATCAAAGCTCTCGCGCACGCCGCGAAAACCCGCTTCGACCATCAACGCCGCATGCAGTCCATTGCGTGCGCCCATGCCGGCGAACACGAACGCCTTCTCGATGTGTTCCACATCCAGGAGCCATTGCCATGAACCCGACGCTTGTTGCGCGCTGAAGGTGAGTAGATCGGGAATGCGTTCGCTCGGTATGCCCATCATGACGGCAGCGGTCGCGGACGTGCCGAACACCGGGCCGATGCCATGGTTGGCGATGCCTGAGTTGTACAAGTTGCGCACGCCGACGGCTTTAGGCACACGGCCTGCCATCTCGTAACCGACGATCACGGCTCGCACCAATGCATCGCCGCTGCCGCCGCGCGTTTCGGCCAGTGCAAGCGCGGCGCTGACGATCGAGGGGCCGGGTTGTACGAAGGCCGAAGGAATGAAGTCGTTGATTTCTGCACCATGACCCGTCATGGCGCTGGCGAATACGGCGTCCACGAGGGCGGCCTTGTCTTTCGTGCCGAGAATGGTGGCGGCGTTGCGCGCGCTCGCATCGCTAAGTGACAACGCGAACTTGCGACCGAGTACAGAAGGCTCGAGATCGCGGCACGCAACGATGGAGGCGAGCGTGTCGAGAATATGTTGCCGGGCGAGATCGCGATGCGCTTCGGGCATCTGAGCACTACGCGCGCCGGCAATGAAGGCGGAAAGCGCCGGCGTCACGGGTTGAACAGGCGCAGGCGTCTGCTCTGTAGTCGCCGCGGCGGCGCTCACTACCGTCGCGCTCAGTACTGACGGTGCAGCTGCAAACATCGCCATCGCTTGCCGCCGGTCGATTGCCTTTGTCATGTTCGAACCCTTGCGTGGAGTTACGTGAACGTGTGTTCCCATCCACGTTACGGCGTTCTATTCTCGCGCACAACTATTGGATCGAACGTCATTAACGGCGTCGACGTTGGGGGATGAATGCTTAGCCGCAGATTCTTCGTGGGCGGAAGTCTTGCCGTAGGCGCTGCAGTGGGTACGCGCTGGTCGTGGGCACAAGACGGCGAACCCATCGTCGATATCGCACAGGGCAAAGTCCGCGGACGTACCGGCGCGAGCGGTATTCACGCCTTCAAAGGCATGCGCTATGGCATCGCGCCGCGCTTCATGCCGCCCTCGTCACCGCCGCAGTGGGCGGGAATTCAAGACGCATTCGAGTACGGCGATCAATCGCCGCAGGCGCGCACTCGGCTTGCGGGTGCGCAAGCCATGTCCGATGACTGTTTGCGTATCAACGTGTGGACGCCCGCGCTCGATAACGCGAAGCGGCCGGTGCTGCTGTGGTTTCACGGCGGCGGCTTCGAAGCAGGGACGGGTTCGATGCCGTTGTACGACGGTACGCGCATGGCACGCCGCGGCGATGTCGTCGTCGCAACGATCAACCATCGATTGAACGTTTTCGGACATTGCTATCTCGGCGGCGTGCTCGGCGATGAGTTTGCACAGTCCGGCAACGTCGGCTACCTCGATCTCATTGCCTCGATGCAGTGGGTCAAGGAGAACATCGCGCAGTTCGGCGGCGATCCGAACAACGTCATGATCTACGGGCAATCCGGCGGCGGACGCAAAGTGAGCCTGTGTTACGCGGGCAAAGACGCGCAGGGTTTGTTTCATAAAGGAGTGGTGCAAAGCGGTTCGCATCTGAAGATCCAAACCACCGAACGCGCGCATGGATTGACCGAGAACTTGCTGAAGGAGCTGGGCATCGCCGCCAAGGATGCACGCAAGTTGCAGACGCTGGATGTGGAGACGCTCTCGGCGGCGCAGCGCAAAGTGATCGCTGCAGCGGGCGCGCGCTTTTCGCCGGTGCTCGACGGCAAGACGTTCACTGCACATCCGTTCCTGCCCGATGCGCCAACCATTTCGAATCATCTGCCGATGATGCTCGGCACGACGCGCACGGAGCTGACGAGCCAGATGGGCAATGTGCCCGGCATCTTCGAAATGAACGAAGCGCAGGCCAAGGCACGGCTGAAAGATTTCATCGATGCATCCGACGTCGATGAGGCGTATCGGATTTTCAAAACCTCACGTCCGCAAGCGAATCCGTCGGAGGTGTTTTTCACGATCGTCTCCGCGCGCGGATACGTGCGCGATCAAACGATCATGGCCGAGCAGCGCGTCAAAGCGGGTGGCACGGGTAAGACCTTCGTCTATCGCTTGATGTGGCGCCAACCGGTCGAAGGCGGTCGTCGCGTCAGCCAGCATTCGCTCGATCTGCCCTTCATGTTCGACAACGTCGCCGCGGTCGAATACATGACCGGCCGCGAAACGGAGTCCACGCGCGCAATGGTGGACAACATGGCGAACAGTTGGCTCGCCTTTGCACGCACCGGCGATCCCAACAACCCGAGCATTCCGCAATGGCGGCCCTACGATCTCGAACGCCGCAACACGATGCTGTTCGACGTACCGAGCCAGGCCGTCGACGATCCACACAAAGCCGAACGCGAATTCATGGCGCGCTACCCGAGCCAGCAAGATGGCGGCGTTGCGCTGCATCGACGCACAGACGAAGGCTGACGAACAGTTGCCGGTTGACGATGAGTTGACGGTCGACGAACAGTTGACGGTTGACAGTTGACCGTTGACGGCCAGAACGGAGGCGCGAGACGCAACTTTCCTCACCTGCGAAGCGGGGGAGGGTAGGGAGGGGGCCTCTTGCGAGCCCCGAGCCCCGAGCCCCGAGCCCCGAGCCCCAACTCCCAAACCCCAGAGCCCACCATGCACCGCCGCCACTTCCTCTTGAGCACGAGCGCCCTCCTTGCCACGAGCTGGACTCAGTTCGCGCGCGGCAGCGAAGCGACACTCTTCCCCATCGTCGAAACCGAACACGGCAAAGTGCGCGGTCTCACCTCCGGCGGCGTCGCGGTCTTCAAGGGCTTGCGCTACGGCGCCGACACGAGCGGACGCAATCGCTTCATGCCACCGCAGCCCGTGCCGAAATGGTCGGGCGTGCGCGATGCGCTCGACTACGGCAACATCTCACCGCAAATCCCCGCCGACCGGCGGCGCCTGTATGCGGATTTGATCCTTAACGATCTGCAACCCGGCGGTATGGGCGAAGACTGCCTGGTCTTGAACTTGTGGACGCCAGCGCCGAGTGCGAAGAGCAAGCGTCCGGTGATCGTGCGTTTTCACGGCGGCGGTTTTTACGGCGGCTCGAGCAACTCACCGGGTGGCGATGGCGAAATGCTCGCGCGCTTCGGCGACTGCGTCGTCATCACCGTCAACCATCGATTAAGTTCGCTCGGCTATCTCTATCTCGGTGACGACGGTGACTTCGCCGACTCCGGTTCAGTCGGCATGCAGGATCTGGTCGCGTGCTTGCGATGGGTGCGTGACAACGTCGCTGCGTTCGGGGGCGATCCGAATCGCGTGTTGATCTTTGGTCAATCCGGCGGCGGCGCCAAAGTCAGTCACTTGCTCGCCATGCCGCAAGCACAAGGTCTGTATCACGCCGCCGGTGTGATGAGCGGTTCGCGACTGACGGCGATGACGCGTGAAGCAGCGCAGGAGCCTGCGGAGAAGCTGCTGAACAAGCTTGGTCTCACCCACAAGGACATTCGCAAGCTGCAGCAACTGCCGTACTCGACGCTGCTTGCTGCACAAGCCGAAGTCGAAGCGAATGAACGCGCGCGCGGCGAGGCGCCACGCTCGTTCGCGCCCGTCATGGGTAAGGCGATTCCGCGGCATCCCTTCGAGCCTGATGCACCGCCGATGTCTGCAAGCGTGCCGCTCGTCGTCAGCACGACGCTCGATGAGCGCAGCTATCGCGAAGCGAAGTTCGACATGAGTTGGGATGACGTGAAGAAAGTCGCGCAGCGCTTGGCTGGCAGCGATGGGGACAACGTGCTGGCGATGTATCGCGACGAAGATCCGCACGCGACGCCGTTCATCATCAACGCACGCATGATCACCGACACGAGCTTCCGCCGCGGCGCCATTGCGATGGCCGAACGCAAGGCGATGCAAGCAGCCAGCGGTGGCGCACCCGTGTGGATGTATCTGTGGACGGCGCCCAGCCCTGCGTTCGGTGGCCGTTACGGCGCAACGCACGGCATCGATGTGTCCTCCTCGATGCACGACACCCGCTTCCCGCTGATGGGTCAAACAGCAGACGCGCTGCGCCTCGCCGATCAAATCGCCTCCGTGTGGGTGTCCATGGCGGCGAACGGCAGCCCCAACAACAAATATCTGCCGCAATGGCAGCCGTACGATACGAAGACGCGCACGACAATGGTGTTCGGCTCGCCGAGCAATCCAGTGAACGATCCGCGCAAGGCATTTCGAGAGTATTGGGCGAAGCGCTCGACTTGATGCGAGCAAATCGTCGGCCCGAGCCCACACCGATCGTCCTCTGTGACCGGCGCGAATTCGCGCGGCGTCAGACTTCTACACGAAGCCGAGCGTGGCGCAGAATTCCGCGGGTTACGGCGTTGCGGGAGGTCACGTGCTTTATTCCATATTGATTTACGGCTCCGAGGAGACCCTCGCGTCCTGGGATGAATCGCAGGTTCGCGAGATGCTCGATCGTCACACCGCGCTGCGTCAGGAGTACGCAGCGAAGCAACGGCTGGGGCCGGTGTTGCGGCTGACGCCGAACGAGGCCAGGACAGTGCGGCGGTACAAGGACCGACTGCATGTGACGGACGGTCCGTTCGCGGAAACGAAAGAGCAGCTGATGGGGATCTACGCGCTGGAATGCGATTCGATCGACGAAGTCGTTGCGGCGATCGAGCGGCTCGACTTCGAATCGTGTGCATATGAGATCCGTCCGGTGAAATGGCTGGAGACCGGCGTCGTGCCGCGCAATATGCCGGACTGAAATTGTCGGCGTCGCCTTAGTGCGTGCGTCCTTCTCCCATCGATGGATGTTCGATCGGAGGCGCACATGTTGAACGGCAAAGTGGCGGTGATTTACGGCGGAGGGGGTGTGCTCGGCAGCGCTGCGGCGCGCGCCTTCGCGCGTGCGGGCGCAAGCGTGTATCTCGCGGGCCGCTCGCGCGCGAAGCTGGATGTGGTTGCGCGCGACATCGCCGCGCAGGGCGGACGCGCAGCGGCGGATGTCGTCGACGCGCTGGATCTCGAAGCCGTTCAAGCGCACGCAGATCGTGTCATGCAGCGCACCGGTCGTATCGACATCGCGCTCAACGCCGTGGGTATCGCTCATGTGCAAGGCGTGCCCCTTGCGCAGCTGACGACGGATGACTTTTTTCATCCTGTTTCGACATATATCCGCACGAGCTTCATCACTGCGAAGGCCATCGCCAAGCACATGATGGCGGGTCGATCCGGTGTGCTGCTGTTCGTAACGACCCCCGCGGGGCAAATGCCTGGGCCTGGCTTTCTAGGTCATAGCGTCGCATGCGCGGGTGTCGAAGCATTGACGAGGCACCTCGCCGGTGAAGTCGGCGCGAGCGGCGTACGAGTGGTCTGCATGCGCTCGCATGCGATTCCTGAGACGGTGGCGCTTGGCTCGCACGCGCGCGAAGTGTTTGGCGAAGTCGCGGCACGCGAAGGTGCGAGCGTCGACTCGATGCTCGACGGCGCGGCGCAAAGCACGCTACTGCGTCGATTGCCATCGCTCGAACAGTTCGCGGCAACTGCGGTGTTCCTCGCTTCGGATGGTGCGGGCGCGATGACGGGCGCCGTGGCGAATCTGACCTGCGGTTTCACGCTCGACTAGACGAAGCGGCGTGCCAGATGCGCCGCTAGCCGGCCGCGTGCGTGTCGCTTTAAGCTGCGCGCGGCTTCGTGCCGCATCTTGTCTTGGGGCATATGAACGACACGCTGGATATCACTCGTTACTTAGAACGCATCGGCTATCGTGGTCCAGCGAGTGCCGACTGGGAGACGCTGCGTGCGTTGCAACGCCTGCATCCGCAAGCCATCGCGTTCGAGAACCTGGATCCACTGACAGGACGGCCGGTGGCTCTCGATCTTGGCTCGTTGCAGCGCAAGCTCGTTGATGAAGGGCGCGGCGGCTATTGCTTCGAGCAGAACGGATTGCTTCAAGCGGTGCTGCGCGAGATCGGTTTCGATGTGACCCCGCTGGGCGCGCGCGTCGTGTGGAATGCACCGCGGGTGCTGCCAGCGCGTACCCACAGTTTGTCGCTCGTCGAGTTGGACGGAACGCAATACATCGTCGACGTAGGCTTCGGTGCGATGACGCCGACGGCACCGCTGCGTCTGGAGCCGGACCTCGAGCAAGGGACACCGCATGAGCGCATGCGGATCAAGCAAATGGAAGGCGTCTATGTGCTCGAAGCGCTGATCGATGACACGTGGCGAGCGATGTACCACTTCAATCTGGAACCGCAGTTGCCCGCCGATTACGCCATGGCGAACTGGTGGGTCTCGACCCATCCCGAATCGCAGTTCGTCAACCGCCTCGGCGCAGCGATCGTCGCGCCGGGTCGCCGCTACACGCTACGCGGCGCAGAGCTCGCGACGCACGACACGCAAAGCGGCACCACGCGCAGGCGTATCGAATCCGCATCCGAACTACGCCGCTTACTCGTCGATACTTTTCGTATTCGTTTGCCTGACGAGCCGCGCTTGGACGCGGCGCTGGAGCGGATGGTCGCAGAAGCGTTACCGCGTACGTGAGGTGCTTTCGGCGGGAGTGGTGTGGCGGCTGCATCGATGGCGTCGAACAACGCTGGCCACTAACGGGTAACGGTTAGTGCAAGCCGCGTTTGCCCCCTCCCTAGCCCTCCCCCGCTCCGCAGGGGAGGGGATAAGAAAGTCGCGCGTGGACCTTCCCCCGCTGACCGCTACCGCTAACCGCTACCGCTAACCGCTACCGCTAACCGCTACGC
>CAZIXV010000008.1:0-12779 GCA_964543105.1 uncultured Steroidobacteraceae bacterium | reverse complement strand
CCGCTGACCGCTACCGCTAACCGCTACCGCTAACCGCTACCGCTAACCGCTACGCTGACCGCTACCGCTAACCGCTTCCATCACTGCAGCTTCCGAAACTCCCGATCGCTCCACCATGGAAAGAACGCTGGCAAGTCGCTGCTGACGCGGTCAGTGAACTGAGCAGGGCGCTTTTCGAGGAAGGCCGTGATGCCTTCTTTCGCATCCGCGGATTTGCCGAGTGCGGCGAGGGCGGCGGTGTCGAGTTCATGTGCGTCGATGGGATGCGGTGCGCTCAACATGCGCCACATCATCTGGCGAATCATCGCAATCGACGTCGCCGATGAGTTGTCGATGAATTCTTTCGCGAGCGCCTGCGCGGCGGGCAACAAGTCGTCGGCGGCATGGACGCTGCGCACCAACCCTGCTTCCAGCGCTTCTTCCGAACGAAAGATGCGCGAGGAGTAGCACCACTCGAGTGCCTTGCTGATGCCGACGATGCGCGGCAAGAACCAGGTGGAGCACGCTTCGGGCACGATGCCACGGCCGGCAAACACGAAGCCGAGCTTCGCGCCCGTCACGGCGAGGCGAATGTCCATCGCGAGCGTCATCGTGATGCCGACGCCGACGGCGGCGCCATTGATCGCGGCGATGACGGGTTTGTTGAAGTCGTAAATGCGCCGCGTGACGCGCCCGCCGCCATCGCCGACGTAACGGTCGCTCGCAGATTGTTTCGCGAGATAGTCGCCGTGCTTGCTCCAGGTGTCGCCGCCCTTTTCGAGATCCGAGCCGGCGCAGAAAGCTCGGCCCGCGCCAGTGACGATGACGACTTTGATCGCATCGTCGGCGTCGGCGTGGTCGAAGGCGTCGATCAATTCATCCGCCATGCGACCGGTGAATGCATTCATGCGCTCCGGGCGATTCAACGTGAGCGTGAGAATGCGCTCGGCAACTTCATAACGCAGCGTTTCGTAGTCCATCGTGAGCTTCCCGTAGGTGAGGCAAGAGCGTCGAACTATACGCTTCCTGTCGCTCAACTTTTCTTTGTTGACGGTTGCACCACTGGCGGGCAGGCTGCCGGTTCTCATAAGAATCCAAGGGGGAAGCGATGAAGCATCGAGCATTCTTGCTGGCTGGCGCCGTTCTGTTGGCCGGAACAGTCAACGCACAAACCACCGCGCCGAAACCTGCGCCAGTCAAAGTCACCGTCGATTCCGGCGTGCTCGTCGGTCAAGTCGAGAACGGCGTGAACGTGTTTCGCGGTGTGCCGTTTGCGAAACCGCCGGTCGGGGAGCTGCGGTGGAAGGCAGCGCAGAAGCCGGACAACTGGCCGAGCGAGCGCGCGGCGTTCGCGCATGAACCGCCGTGTCCGCAGCCAGTGAATCTGGACGGCAGTCTGAACGGCGGCGGCGTCTCGGGCGTGCAATCGGAAGATTGTCTGTACCTGAGCGTGTTCGCGCCGCCGAATGCGAACAAGGCGCCCGTCGTATTGTGGTTCTATGGTGGCGGCGCATTTCTCGGCGCCGGGCATCTCGGTTCGTACGACGGCACAGCGAACGCAAGAAGCGGTGTCATCACGATTCCCATCAACTATCGCCTGGGCGCACTCGCGAACTTCTCGCATCCTGAGCTTACACAGGACGCTGGCCCGAACGATCCACTCGGTAACTTCGCGTTGACCGATGCCGTCGCGGCGCTCGAATGGATCCAACGCAATGCCGCGGCGTTCGGCGGTGATCCGAACAACGTCACGATCGCGGGGCAGTCGGCCGGTGCGGCGATGGTCGTGAATCTCTTGTCGATTCCTGCCGCGAAAGGCCTGTATCACAAGGCCATCATTCAATCCGGCGCAATCCTGCGTCCGGGGCAATCGATGGCGGATGCAGAAAAGCGCGGCGTCGAAGCGGCGCAAGCGTTGGGCCTGCCTGAGAACGCGACGGCAGCGCAGTTGCGTGCCGTCTCGGCGCAGACCTTCGTTGCGAATGACGCCACCCGCCGCGGCGTGACCTCACCGATCGATGGTCGCTTCCGCACGATTTCGACAGTCGATGCGCTGAACCAGGGTACGGAGATCGACGTACCGCTGATGGTTGGTTCTAACAATGGTGAAGGCGGTTTCAATGCCGCGCGTACCGTGGCGAAACTTGCGGGTGATACGGGCGCCGGTGCGTGGCTATATCAGTTCGCGCATGTGCCCGCGTTTCGCCAGAGCGAATGGAAGAGCGGCGCGATTCATTCGGCTGAACTCATGTTCACCTTCGATTCGATCGACACCTCGGGTTGGGCGGACAGCAAAGCGGGTAAAGCGGACGATGCAGATCGCGCAGTCGCGAAGCTCGTGCATTCCTGCTGGATCGAGTTCTACAAGATGAATCCAACATCGAAGTCGCTCACCTGCGCAAATGGTGTCAGCTGGCCTGCGTATAGCGAAGCTGGCGACGACGTGCTGCAGTTCACTGCCAAACCGGCGCTCGTGAAATCGAAGACGCTGCCGGATGGTCCTCCGCGCACCTAGGGTTCATGGCGCATTCCGTCTCGTGTAGTGAGCAGACCAGCGTCATTGCTTTCACAACTGACCGCAGCGGGATGGCCTGCTGCGGTCAGCGTCGCGCCCGCGCGTAAAATGCGCATCGTGTTGATTGCGCTGTCCGTAGATTTCTTTCCGTGCGTCCCGCCGTGTTCGATTTCCTTCCGTAGAATCGTGACGTCGTCCGGCACGATCTCGCTTCTATGCACAACACATCCACGCGGTGGGGCTGGCTTGCCAAGTCGTTCCATTGGGTCACGGCCTTGATGATTGCTGTGGTCGTGCCAGTCGGCTACGTCATGACGAGCACGTATGAACTGGTGGTCACAAGCGAACAACTGCGCGCTGTCAACGTCGCGCTGTCCAAGGTGCACCACACCGCAGGATTGTTGGTTCTGTTGCTGGTGGTCCTGCGGCTGGGGTGGCGGCTGAAGCAAATGACACCCGACGGGGCGCCGGGTCTGGCGGCCTATCAGCGGGCGCTGGCAAAACTCACCCACGTGTTCCTGTATGGCTTGCTGCTGCTCCTGCCGCTGTCGGGGTGGGCCGCGATGTCGGTGTTCGGTGAACTGCCGATCTACTTCTTCGGGATGGAGAGCGTGCCTGGAATTCTTCCCAAGCTGCCGCTCGGTCATACCTTCGGGTACTCGTTCTTTGGGCGCATGCATGCCTACGCGGTGTATGTCGGCGGCGTTGTGCTGGGCTTGCACGTCATCGCAGCACTCTGGCACCACGTCGTGATGAAGGATTCTGTATTGCGCCGCATGTGGCCGCTTGCGCAGCCGTAGCGATGGCGATGGATTGAATGCAGCGTCGTTTATCGGTCTAATGCGCGCCGGGTGCTGCGCGGCAAGCTGTCGTGCAGCAGGTTCATGGGTTGGTCGGGCCGCCAATCCTGGAGATCTATGTGAACCAAGTGCCCACGCCTGCGCTGCGCCCCGCGCAACTTCTCGCCGAACGAGTCTTCAACGCTTTCGAGCGTTTCATTCATATCGAAGCCGTCAGTGGTGTCGTGCTGCTGGTCGCCGCGGCACTCGCGCTGCTGTGGGCTAACTCCCCTTTCGCCGAGTCCTACATTCATTTTTGGGAAATGCCGGTCACGATCGGCATCGGCGCTTTCACGTTTTCGCAATCGCTGCACTTCGTGATCAACGATGTGTTGATGACGGTGTTTTTTCTCGTCGTCGGCATGGAGATCCGTCGCGAAATGCACGATGGCGCGTTGTCCGAGATTCGTGCCGCTGCATTGCCCATCGCGGCTGCCTGTGGCGGCGTGCTCGTTCCTGCGCTGTTCTACCTTGCGCTCAACAACGAGCCGGTACTGCGCAATGGCTGGGCCGTGCCGACGGCCACCGATATCGCGTTTGCCGTCGGTGTGTTGGCGCTGCTTGGCAAGCGTATTCCTATCTCGGTGAGAATTTTCTTGCTGGCTATCGCAATCCTCGATGACATCGCCGCCGTCTTGATCATCGCGCTGTTCTATTCCGGCGGCCTCGACTATTCCGGCTTTCTGATTGCCGCGGTTGGCATCGCCCTCGTGCTTGGCTTGCAGGCCATCGGCATCGGCACGGCATTCGCCTATGTCATTCCCGGCGCAATTCTGTGGTTTGGGCTGCTACAGACCGGCGCACATCCGACACTGGCGGGTGTCGTGCTCGGACTCATGACGCCCGCCGTGCCAGTGCGGATGCGCGAGATGCCGATACAAGTTGCGCGAGCAGCGTTGACGGATCTTGGTAAGCGCGTGGAATCGAAGCTCGCTGATCCGCAGCAGCTGCTCGTGCCGCTCAAAGCATTGCGCACGGCACAACGTGAGTTGTTGCCACCCGTGTCGCGCGTGCAGATGGCACTGCATCCCTGGGTGGCGTTCGGTGTCATGCCGGTCTTCGCGCTCGCCAATGCCGGCGTCACGATCGACGGTGTCGATCTGGGTGCGGGCGCTGCGCAGAGCGTGCTGCTGGGCGTCGTGATTGCGCTGGTGCTTGGCAAGCCGATCGGGATCGTCGCCGGAACCTGGCTCGCGGTGCGTATCGGCTGGTGTCGCTTACCGCAGGGCGTGACGTGGCGCGCGGTCACGCTCATTGGCTTTTTGGCCGGCATTGGTTTCACGATGTCGATCTTCATCGCAATGCTCGCCTTCGAGGACGTTCAACTACTCGCAGCTGCCAAGCTGGGCGTCCTGATGGCCTCGGTCGTTGCCGGCATCCTTGGCATGCTCGTCGGGCGAGCCTACATAAGGCGCATTCCACAACCCTCGGCCGGGTGAATCCGGCCATCGCCGCGTCGTGCACTCGCTGAGGGAGAGGTCGAATGCACGACGCGGCATCCATCATCAGTATTCGAAGCGGAATCCCGCCAGCCACGAGCGGCCGAAACCTTCGAGTTCTAAGACGCGGTTGTCCTGACCTTGGTAACGGCGCTGACGCCGGTCGGTGAGGTTGGCGACCTCACCGAAGAATTGCAGCTGTCGGGTGATGCGATAGCTGGCGCTGAAATCCAGGCTGCTGCGGTCGTCCCAGAACACATTGAAGTCGGGATCGTCGACGTTGAACTCCTGGATGAAGTGCGAGCGATGGTTATACGACAGGCGCGCATTCAAGCCGTACTTCTCGTAGCCCAACGCGACGTTGTAGTTGTGACGCGAGGTGCCCGGCAGTTCGGTGCTGCCGCCGTTGAAGGGTAGCTCGGCACTCGATTCGGCGTAGGTGTAATTGGTGTACACGCCCAAGCCGTTGAAGGGTCCGGGCAGGAAGTCGAACGTCTGCTGCCATGCCAGTTCGACACCGTAGATTTCACCGCTGCTGCCGTTCTCTGGACGCGTGATGCGCAACAGCTCCGGGCCGTCGGGGCCGGCGATCGTATGGAAGCTGTTGACGACGAAGATGGGATCTTCGAGCCGCTTGTAGAAAGCTGCCGCAGAGATCAATCCGAGTGGCCGCAAGTAGTGTTCGACCGAGATATCGAAGTTGTGTGCATAGGTCGCCTCCAACTCCGGATTGCCTTCTTCGATCGGATCCCACGGGTTCTCGCCGACGGTGCGCCGCGGCACGACATCGACGAAGTTGGGCCGGCTGAGCGCGGTCGAATACGAAGTGCGCAATATCGTGTCTGCACTCACCTCATACCGCAGATGCACGCTCGGCAACACCGTGTCGTAACGATTGTCGGCGGGCAAGGAATCGAACGCTTCGGTATCGGCATTGAACAGTGGCGCCTGACCTTTCGTGCGCGTCTGCTCGAAGCGCGCGCCGGTCAATAGCGTCAACTTGTCCCAGGTGGCATCCAAGCGGACATAGCCGGCATAGATGTCTTCTTCGGCCTCATAGTCGGCGGCGATGGAGTCTTCCAACAGCCGCTCGTGATTGTCGCTGCCCGTCAACCCCGGTCCGTAGCTGCTGAAGATGTCGCGACAGAAGCGCCGGCCGGTGAGGAAGTAATTGAAGTTGTTCGACCAATTCGAACACAGCATGTCCGAATACGTGATGCCGAGTGCATCGAAGTCTGCGCCCGAGCCATTGCGAAAATATTCGTAGTCCGCTTCTTTCTCGCGCAAGCGCGCCCGCAAACCGAACTTGATCTCGCCGCTCTCGCCCAGGAAGGACTGCGAGCGAGTGAAGTCGAGTCTCAGGCCCGTCTCATTCTCTTGCGCATACTCGAAGCGGTCGTTGAGACGGCGGAAGGCATACCAGTCTTCAGGCAAGTTGACGCCCGTGGCAGGTGCATCCGCTTCGCGCAGAATTTGCCAAACCGGAAAATTCGGGTTGCCGTAATCGTAGGAGAGCTCGGGCCGAACGCTCGAGCGGAAGACGTATTGCCGGCGCGGAGCGACATCCAATTCGCCGGTACTGCGTGACGCCTGCCAATCGATGCGCCAGTCATCACCTGCGAAGTGTTCGCCGCCCAGATTGAAGGTATGAATGCGCTGCTCTTGAGTGCGCTCGCGTAGTTCCTTGTCGAAGGTGGCGCGCCCGGCAACGCCGCTGAACTCGGTGGAACCCGCCGTGTGGCGTTCGTACTCGATCGCCAAGGTGTCGCGGAATTCGTGGTCCTTGAATCGCGACGTCGAGGCGACGAAATGCACCTGGTGATCGTCGTTGATGCGGTAGTCGAAGCGTCCAGTGACAGCCGAGCGCGTGCGTTCGCCTTCGTAATCTTTGATTTCGGTGACTTCGGGCAGGATGACGCCATCGTCATCACGAAAGAACCCGGTCTCGACGTTGTCGGTAAAGCGGCCTGCCTTACTTGCCGAAGCCGAAATCAAGGCGCCGATGTTGCCTTCAGCGCCGAAGCGATTGCCGAGCGTCACGTTGCCGCGTTGGTTATCGCCGTCGCCCAGATCGAACTGGCCTGCGCCGAGCGAGGCGCGGAAGGTCGCGCCGTCGCGGTCGAGCGCGCTTTGGGTGCGGATGTTGATGTTGCCAGCAATGGCATCGCCATCCATGTCGGGCGTGAGCGCTTTGGTGACTTCGAGCGCGGCGATCACGTCGGAAGGAATGGTGTCGAGCTCGACCGCACGACGTTCTGCATTGGGCGCCGCGAGTTGCACGCCATCCACTGAGACACTCGTGAATTCCAGCGGTGCGCCGCGCACGTTGACGTAACGTCCTTCGCCTTGATCGCGCTCGATTGACACGCCCGCAATGCGCTGCGTGGATTCGGCAATGTTGGCGTCGGGGAAATTGCCGAGCAGGTCGGCGGATACGACGTTCTTGTAGTTCGTCGATGCACGTTGCTGATTCAGCGCCATGGCCTGTGCGTCGCGCGTCGCATGGACGATGACGGTATCGAGGATGTTCGTGCTGGTGTCGCTATTCAACGTGAACTCAACACGTAGTCCGGAGGCTGCCGGCACCTCGACATCCATCACACGCGAGCCGTAGCCGAGGTAATCCACGGTGATGCGATGACGGCCGGGCGCCACGCCGGTGATACGGAATTCGCCGTTGCTTTGCGTGGCAGCTTGGCGGCCATCCAATGAGATCACCGCGCCATCGAGCGATGCCCCGATCGAGGATTCTTTGATCCGACCGACGATCGTGCCGCTCGAGACGTTTTCGGAGACGACATTACCCGTTTGTGTTTCTGCCCCGATGCCAGTCGTGGCGGTGGCCAATGACAGTGCGGAACTGACGGCAACGGCGATCAGGGAGCTTCGAATCTTCATAGGATGGGATGCCCGCGAAACGATAAAAATGAGCGCGGGCGCGAGGGCGTCCGCAATGGGCGGACATCTTTGTGGCCTTGCGTTTCAGGACCATGACGGTTTTGCTGCAGTTATTAGAACGCGCACATATCGATGCGTTGTCATGAAGTCGACATGTGACAGCTGCATGCTTCTCACTTTTCACCCCTGAACGAAGTGCAATGCGAACCTCCCGATCTTCTCGATACTTCATTGCTTGTGCGGCGCTCGTCGCGATTTCCGGCTGCGAGAGGCAGTCGCAAGTGTCGGATTCTCCAACGCCGCCTACTGTTGCTGCGCGCGCTGTTGATCACAGCGTCATCACTGAAGCATTCGTGTCTGCGCTCACGCCGGAAGACAACATCGATTCAGTGGCGTCGTGGCGCTCCGCCGATGGCGCGACATGGCTGCTGGCAACGGCCAAGGCAACCGACCAACTCGTGATCTACGACGGTGAGAATGGAATCACGCTTCGAACCTTCGGAGAACGCGGCGCAGGGCCGGGACAGTTCAAGCGGCCGAACGGCATTGCCGTGACGAACGACCTGGCGTTCGTTGTCGAGCGCGACAATCACCGCGTGCAGGTGCTGCGCTTGCCTGAACTGACGCACGTCATCAGCTTCGGCGCCGACGAGCTCGAGTTGCCCTACGGTTTGTGGATTCAGCCACGTGATGGCGGCTACAGCGTCTACGTCACCGACGCCTATATGGCGGGCGAAGATGAGCAAGGCGAGGATATCTTGCCGCCATTCGCTGAACTCGATCGCCGCGTGAAACGCTTCGAGGTCGATGTGAAAGCGGAGCGTGTCGAAGCACGCCTGAGCGGCGCTTTCGGTGATACGAGTGAGCGCGGTGCGTTGCGTGTCGTCGAGTCCTTATGGGGCGATGTGGCGAACGATCGCTTGTTGATTGCTGAAGAAGACGAAACCTACGCCAACGAATTCAAGGTGTATTCGCTGGACGGCCGTTTCAGCGGACAAACCATTGGCGCAGATGTGCTGCAAGCGCAGTCCGAGGGCATTGCATTGAAGCGTTGCGCTGATGGCGCGGGCTGGTGGGTGACGACGGAGCAGGGTAAGGATCGCTCTACGTTCCATCTCTTCGATCGCAATTCATTCGCACATGTGGGTGCGTTCACGGGCGAGACGGTGGCGAACACCGACGGCATCTGGCTTCACGAAGGTTCATTGCCGCGCTTCCCAGACGGTGTGCTGTACGCAGTGCATGACGATCAAGGTGTGGTCGCGTTCGATTGGCGAGACATTGCAAGCGCGCTTGAGCTGCCCGCGTGCACAGGAAGCTAACCCGTTCGTGCTGAGCTTGTCGAAGCAGCCGAAAGCAGTCGAAGCGCACGAACTCGGCGCGCAACCCAATCTTTCACGGATCACAAACTCGTCATGCCCAACGTTTGCACCTACCGACGCACCAGCTATGCAGCGCTCCTCGTATTCGCCGCCTCGATTGCGTTCGCTAAGAACACCCTGATTCCCGCAGGCAGCACCCACTATGCGGCGAGCGAATTCCCCGATCGCATCGCCGTGTTACCAGGGCAAGATCCCGCCATCGAGCTGACGGTAGCGTGGCGCACTGATTCGGATAGTGAACAACCTCGCGTTCAGATCGTGCCTGCTCGAGACAGTCCCGATCTCGCTGATGTAGCACGTGAGGTCGTGGCGCAAACGCGTGTGCTCGAAGCGGCTCACGGTGTTGCGCATCATCATCACGCACGAATCGAGGGACTGACGCCGGATACGCTGTATGCCTATCGCGTGCAAGGCTCACAAACCTGGAGCGAATGGTTTCAGATTCGAACCGCAGCGCGCGAACCGCGCCCCTTCAGCTTTTTATATTTCGGGGACGCGCAGAACTCGGTGAAGAGCCTGTATTCGCGAGTTATCCGCGAGGCGTGGCGGCGCGAGCCGCAAGCGGCGTTGATGGTGCACGCTGGTGATTTGATCAATGGCCGTGACGATCGTGATGACGATGAATGGGGCGAGTGGTTCGATGCGGGGCAGTTCTTGAATGCCAGCACGCTCGTCGTGCCGACGGCAGGGAATCACGAACACGATGACGATCCTAGAGATGAGGATCGCTATGTGCTCAAGCCGTCGTGGTCGATCCACCTGCCCGTCCCTGCGAATGGTGTTTCCGCGTTGCCAACGACCACGTATTGGTTCGACTACCAGGGCGTGCGCTTCATCACGCTCGATTCATCGATGGCCGTGGCCAACGGCATGGCGGAGGTTCAAGCGCGTTGGCTCGAACCGTTGCTGCGCGATAATCCGAATCGTTGGACGGTGGTGATCTATCACCACCCCATGCACTCGGTTTCGCTGGGTCGCGACAATCCCGAGCTGCGCAAGCACTGGCAGCCCCTGTTCGAGCGCTATGGCGTGGATCTCGTGCTGCAAGGTCACGACCATGTGTATGGCCGCGGTGTGAATCTCTCAGAGGGGCCCAGTGTCAGCGACGGGGCAGGGACGGTATACGTCGTTTCGGTCGCGGGACCCAAGCAGTATCGAGTCTCGGAACAAGCGCACGGCTCGCTTCAGCGCGTGGCCGAAAACACGCAGCTTTATCAGGTCATTCGCGTGAGTGAGGGCGAGCTGCGGTACGAGTCCCGCACCGTGACGGGCACGCTCTACGATGCTTTCACGTTGAGCAAAGATGCAGCGGGCAAAAAACGCTTGCAGTCGCCCGACGATCTGATCGAGTCACGTCGCTGCCCGCACGAACAAACCCGCAGCGGTCGTCGCGACCGCTGCTGGGATGGTGTGGAGTGGTAGCGCGACGCAGCCATCAATCAGCGGCAACCGAGTGCTTCTTCGAGCCGGTCCGTCTTGCCGATCAGATCGGTGGCGTGCGCAGTGCCGACGGTGCGATTCGTCGTGCGCACAAGCAGTTCGAACAGCGTGAGCTTCGTGCATGCAAGCCGCGTCTTGCCGTGTTGTACGTCCCAGGCAAAGCCATACAGCACGACCTCGTACAACCAGCTGTTGCGCAAGTTCAGCGAATCGACGTAGAGCGCGAAGTACTCGCCCCAATCGGTGAAATCCCAGGTACGCAAGGCGGGAACGGGTTCGTAGTCGATGTAGGCCGTCGCACCGAAGGCTGAATCTGGAAGAGAGGTTCCAGCAGCAATGTTGGCGCCGCGCGCATTGAGCGCCGCAGGGCTGGTGTCGGGCCAACGCCGTTCATCGAGACGCTCAATGAGCACTTCGAATGCAGTCAGACGCTCACGTAGCGTTTGCGTACTGTGGCCTGCGCGGCCGATGAACGCCGTGCGCAATTGCTGGCTGGTGCCTGCCGCGCGAAAAGTGCGCACATATGCTTCATCGAGCGATACCGAATCGGCGGCATCCCCGACCGTCTTGATGCTGAAGACCGGGCCGCCCGTGCGTCCGGTGAAGGTGCCGATCTGCTCGACTCGGTGCACGGCGGCAGGATCGGCAGAGAAGCGCGGGGCGTTGTTGAGCGTGCGCAAATCTGCGTCGAGACTCAGCCCGGCTTTCTCGTACCAATACCGCACCCGCTCTGCATCGCCTGAGCGTTGCAATGCTTTGCGATAGTCGACGCCGTGGTTCCAGGTGACGGGCCCGCCGGCCATCACTTCGATTTCTTTCTGAATGAACTGCGGATTGCCAAACGCGAAGGAGGCGGCAATCAGGTTGCCCTGCGTTTCGTAGTCATCATCTGCCGGGGGCGTTGCGCCTGACGGCCAACTTGCCGCCTGTTCGATGGCTGCGGCGAGCACGAGCCGCGCCATGCCCTGCGGTGTCGCGCGCGCCGTTGCGACCAGCTGATTGAGCGCCACGTCTTGTTGGTAGTTCGGCCCGTAGGTCGCACCGGGTGGAATATCGGGAAGGTTGTTGATGGCAAGCGGTGCGGTAGGATCGACGAGCGTCTTCAACGCCCACACGGCTTCGGCTTTGCCCAACCATGAAGCCAACACGCCTGCGCCGCCGCCCGCGAATGCGACGGCGCCTTTGAAGATGTCGGGTCGGTATTCCACGGCCATCCGTGCGACGAAGCCGCCGCGTGAGGCGCCGAAAGAGATGGTCCGATACGGCGTGCCGGCGCCTGCATCGATCAAGTTTTGGCGCACCTGCACCATGTCGTCGACGTACTTCTTGAGTTCATAGGCGGTTTCATTTTGCGTACGTTGGATGCCGCCGATGGCAAAACCGCGCTCCAAAAACCACGTGCGCTGCGTTGCGTTATAGCCGCCGGGCGCAAAATCCAGATCGAGCACCAAGGTCCCGTTCCATTGTTCCGGCTTGATCACACGCCATGCCACTTGCCCTGGGGTTCCTGGATGAAAGGTGCCGCTGAGATCCAGAGCGGGCCCTACGATGATGGGCGCTGGCGTTGCGGTCTTCGCTGGTAGGAGTGGTGCATGGGCCATGAAGGCACACGCAATGACGGCCAGCGCGATGTAGCGCACGCCTGGGTACCAAGTCTTCATGCAATTCCCCTCGCTCGCGCGTACGCGATGACGTTATTGATGTGGCTTTGGGAGGTCCCTGCGCGCCGATGAACTCGCCGCGACGTCCAAGACGGGCCGCGCGACGTTAGTGCGAAATGATTTGTAGTGTCAACGGTCGGCGTCAGTGGGAAATACGGACGTCATTGCGCAGTGCGCAGCATCACCCAGAGAGCAGCACGCTTCAGTGCACGGCATCAAGAATCGAGCTCGGTCAGGTGGGTGCAGACGAATCGTCTTCGATGTCATCATCGATTGCGAAGTCGCCGCGATCGTACGTGGCTACGATGCGCTCGGCGGCAACTCGATCTGCTTCTTCGACCATGATCGACAAGTAACCGGATGCAGGCAGCTCGCCGATGCCGCCTTGCAAGAGCGCTCCTTGCAAAAAGACATCGATGCCGTGCTCACGCAGCAAGCCGCTGACGAGTTGAGCCTCGAAGTAGTTATTGCTGCTAAAGACGGAAATCACGTGGGGTCAGTTCGATGATGCGGGCGGCTGCACGCGCTTGAAGAATTCGAGCATCGCTGTGTTCGTTTCTTCCGCGCGTTCTTGTTGCACCCAATGACCGGCGCCGGGAAACAATTTCACATCGCGTAGGCCGGGG
>CAZIXV010000007.1:301-28777 GCA_964543105.1 uncultured Steroidobacteraceae bacterium | reverse complement strand
GTCCGCATCAACATTCACGCGCACAACGATGCGGGCGCGGATGCCTCGTCGTCGGCATCGGCAAGATGACCGATCTTGCGATGCTTGGACGCGTCGGCGCCAAGTCGCTCTTCTGGTTTCTCTTTGCTTCGCTGCTTTCGCTGACGTTCGGCTTGGTGCTCGTGCAGTGGTTTTCACCCGGCTCGGTGATGCAGTTGCCGATCCCCGACGCGGACGCTGCCGCTGACGTGGAAGCCTCCGCACTGACGCTGTCGCGGTTCATCGAGCACACAATTCCCACGAGCGCGCTCGATGCGATGGCGCGCAACGAAATCCTGCAGATCGTCGTGTTCTCGTTGTTCTTCGGCACCGCGACGGCAGCGCTCGGCGAGCGCGCCAAGATTGTGCTCGATGTGCTCGATGCCGTCGCGCACATCATGCTGAAAGTCACCGGCTATGTGATGCTCGCCGCGCCGCTCGCCGTCTTCGGCGCTTTGGCTGGGGCGATTGCCGAGCGTGGACTCGGTGTCATCTGGGTCTACGGCTTGTTCATCGGCGAGTTCTATCTTGCGCTCGCGATCTTGCTGGCCGCGCTGGTCGCGCTCGGCGTCGTCATCGTTGGCCGCTCGATTTTGCAATTGATGCGCGGGATCCGCGCGCCGGTATTGCTCGCGTTTTCCACCGCAAGTTCGGAGGCGGCGTACCCTAGAACGCTCGAGGAACTCGAACGCTTCGGCATCAGTAATCGCGTCGCGAGCTTCGTGTTACCGGTGGGTTACTCCTTCAATCTCGATGGCTCGATGATGTATTGCACCTTCGCGATCGTGTTCATCGCGCAGGTGTACGGGATCGAACTTTCGATCGCGCAACAGATCGTGCTGGTGGCGGTGTTGATGCTGACCTCCAAGGGGATCGCCGGTGTGCCGCGCGCCTCGCTCGTCGTCATTGCAGCGACCCTGCCGCAATTCGGTATTCCCGAAGCGGGATTGTTGCTGCTCATCGGTGTCGATCATTTCTTGGACATGGGGCGTTCAGCGACCAACGTCATCGGTAACAGCATCGCGACTGCAGTGGTGGCGAGATGGGAGGGTGAAGTACGCGCGACGGCGCGTTGACTCTTCGTGCATGTCGGAAACGGCTGATTGCGCCACCTCGGCCGTGTAGGCATAAGCGACAGCCTATGAATGCGGGGTCACAATTCTCACCAGTCGACGACAAATACCGCGCACAGCGCGAACCATGCAATCACGAACTCGGCGATGAGTTGGCGCAGATCAGCGCGGATATCGCGGATCCCGTCGTCAAACTGAAATATCTACGCGGTGCCATCCACGAGCGCGCGGACTATGAACGCAGTGTTCAGCAGATGCCGCTGCGCGGTGTGCGCCGCGCGCTGTATCGACTGCGAGGTCTCGAAGCGCTCGATCCGATTGCGCGCGACGATACCGAGCGCGAATCGATTCGCGCCCGCACGCTTGCGGCGCGTTCGCGCGCTCGGCGCATGGTCGGCGGTACCTTGGTTGCGGGTTTGTTGTTCATGCCCGCTTTGCTTGCCGGCGTCGCATTGACGATCGACCCGCGACCGCGCGCCGTCGCACAACCCGTTGCAACCCCAGCACCGATCGTGCGGCAAGTGTTGGCGCCAGAATCTCCGCCTACACCGGTCGAGCCCTTCGAGCCTCAGGATCTAGGCGTTCAGCCCACGACAATCTGGCTCGCAGATCGCGGCCCGGATTGGGAGTTGTACAGCAATGGGTTGCGCATCGAGACAGCCGACGCCGCGCAGGGCGCGCCGCGCCGTTATCGCGTGCACGATCGCGACGGCGTGTTGCACGAGACAGTGCACACCCGACCCGTAGGGATTTTGTTTCATACCTCAGAAAGCGATCTGTGGCCGCTCGAAGCCAATTACGGCGATGAACTCAGGCGCAGCAGCGCGGCGTTGCTGCGCTACGTGCGTAAGACGCTCGCGTACCACTATGTGATCGATCGTTTCGGCCGCGTCTATCGCACCGTCGACGATGAAACGCGTGCAAGCCACGCCGGCCATGGCGTCTGGGCGCACGGCGATGAGGTGTATCTCGACTTGAATTCAGCTTTTCTCGGCGTGTCGTTCGAATCGCGTTGGGAAGGCGGGCGCACGTTGCCGATCACTCGGGCGCAGCTCATCGCCGGACGCAATCTCACGAACTACTTACGTCAGCGCTTTGCGATTGCCCCCGAGATGTGTGTGACGCACGGGCTTACGAGCGTGAGTCCGCGCCAGCACTTGATTGGCTACCACCGCGATTGGGCGCGCGGCTTCCCCTTCGAGGCGTTCGGTCTGCCGGATTTGTATGCGCAACCGCCGCCGAGCATCACGCTGTTCGGCTTCGGCTATGACGCCGATTATCTGCGCGCAGTGGGCCGCTGGTCGGGACTCGACGTTGCCGACGAAATCCTCGCGCGCGAGGCGCAGGCGCAGTCGCTTTCCGTCGATGAATTACGTGCGCAACGGCGTGCGGCGTATCAACGCTGGGTGAACCAATTGCGCGGCAAGCATGCCGATGCGGTTGAGATCCCGGCTCAACAAGCAAGCAAGCGAGGGTAACGCTATGGACGATCGCAATGATGGCGGCGCAGAACGCGCAAACGAATCCACCACGGAGAACAGCAGCGGCAACACGGCTGCAACACGCATCGGTTTGGATGTCGGCACGAGCAAGATCGTGACGGCCAGCGGCGATTCGAAGCAATCGAAGAGCGCATCCGAACTCAATGCTTTCCTCGCGGTGCCGTATACCTCGCTGGCGCAGAACACATTGCAGCAGCAAGGCATCGCCTACTATCGCGAAGGCGATGAGCTCATCGTGTATGGCTCGGCATCCGAAAAGTTTGCGCACATGTTCAATGCCGAAGCGCGCCGGCCGATGGCGAAAGGCATCCTGAATCCGCGTGAGCCTGCAGCGGCGCACGTGCTCGAGTCGATTCTCAGTACGCTGGTGCCGGCCGCACGCCAGGCAGGCGAAGTGATTGCCTTCTCGGTACCGGCCGCCTCGGCGGAAACCGGTGCTGATCTCACCTATCACGAGGAAACGCTGAAGCGTTACTTGAAGGGCAGGGGATATACGCCGTTGGCCGTCAACGAAGGCTTGGCGGTCGTGCTGGCGGAGCTTGCGGATGAAAGCTTCACGGGCATCGGAATTTCCTGCGGCGGCGGCATGTGTAACGTTGCGCTGTCGTATCTGTCGATTCCGTCACTGGCGTTCAGCATCGCGCAAGGTGGTGATTTCATCGATGCGGCGGTCGGCTCGGTCGTCCACGAGTCCGCGACCCGGGTGAAGGCGATCAAAGAAGACAGCCTCGATTTGACGCGCTCGACGGACGACAAGATTCGCAAGGCGCTGGTCATCTACTACGACAAGCTGATCGACACGCTCGTCGATGAATTGCATCGCGCGGTCGCGCACAGTCAGAAACTGCCGCGCACCGATAAACCGCTGCCGATCGTGCTGGCGGGCGGCACCGCGATGCCGGTGGGATTTCGCGATCGGTTCGAACAAACATTGCGGCGTCGCTCGCTGCCGTTCGAAGTGGGCGATGTACGTCTCGCGAAAGATCCATTGACCGCAACGGCACGCGGTGCGTTGGTGGCGGCGCTGGCGGAAAGATGAGGCCGGCTTCGCCGGCGCCCGCTAGCCCGCTAGCCGGCTAGCAGGCTGGCCAGAGCGCCTTCGGCTTGCTCTTGCTAGCTTGCTAGCTGACTAGCGGGCTAGCCGGCCGCAGAGAGCGCCCGTCGTTCTCTGCTGTATCCTGCGCTCCCCATGCTTGCTGCTCCTCTTCACTTCTCGTGCCGCTGATTGCTGTCGCTGCGGTGTTGCTCGCCGCGATGACACACGCGATCTGGAACCTGGCTGCGAAGCGCGCAGCGGGTTCGCGGCACTTCGTTTGGTTGTATTCCGTCAGCTCGGTCGTCGTCTACACACCGCTCGTCGCATGGATCGTGTGGACGCAAAGGCCGCAATTCGAGTTCATTCACTGGTTCGCACTCGCTGCGACCGCTGTCCTGCATCTGGGTTATTCGCTCATGTTGCAAGCAGGCTATCGGGCATCGGATTTATCGCTCGTGTATCCGCTTGCGCGCGGCTCCGGGCCCTTGCTGTCGTTTTTCGCGGCGGCGATCTTGTTTGAAGAACGCGTGACCGCGTTGTCTTTGCTCGGGGTCGCGCTCGTCGTGTGCGGAATTCTGCTCGTTGCTGGACTGCTGCGTCAGCCGCACAAAGCGCCGCGCGCGGGCATCGCCTATGGGTTGGGGACGGGCGTCTTCATTGCCGCCTACACGATCAACGACGGCTGGGCGGTCAAGATCCTGCTGATTTCGCCATTCCTCATCGACTACGCCGGCAATTGGTTTCGGATCATCGTCCTGAGTCCCGCGGCGTTGCGCGATCGCAAGCAAGCCTTTGCCGAGGCGCGCGAGTACTTCAAGCCGGCCATGACCGTCGGCATATTGGGTCCTGCCGGTTACGTCCTCGTGTTGTTCGCAATGAAGATCGCACCCATCAGCCACGTTGCGCCAGCACGCGAGCTGTCGACATTGATCGGCGCGTACTTGGGCGCGCGATTGTTGAAAGAAAAATCTGCGCCGACGCGCATCGCCGGCGCCTTGTGCATCGTGGGTGGCGTGATCGCACTCGCATCCGCCGGCTGATCGCGCAGCGAACTTGATAGGACGCTTACGCATTCGCTGTTACGACATCACCCACCGGCTCATTCACTACAGTGGAAAGGCTTGTTTTTAAGGCCTTTCGGTTGTTGGTGTTCGACGTCGAAGATCTCGTACGAGAAGGGTGAACCCATAGTGTGATCCGCGTTGCGCGCTGCGCTGAACGCTTCTCTATCTTGCCGGTTTCCTCGAGCGAGATTGATCCTAGCCTGCGTGCTGCAGCGGACCACGATGCGACGAATCTTGATTTCATGGCGAGTGACGTTGGCGGCCTGCGCGGCGCTGGCGATTGCTGCTTGTGGCGGCGGCGGTGGCGATGCTCCGTCCGAGCCATCCGGCGCTCCGATACAGGCGCCTGCTACACCGTTGCCTGCACAGCCGGGGCCGCAGGCTCCGCAGCCGACCGAGCCCATTCCGACTGAGCCCGCTCCGATCGCGCCAACGCCGGTTGCGCCGATGCCGATCACGCCAGCACCCATCGAACCCGCACCGCCTGCGAGCTCACCGGTTACACCAACGCCCATCGAGCCTGCACCCGTGCCGGTGCCTCATGAACCCGCGCCGAGCGAACCGGGTCGCACCGAGCCGCAGCCGCCACCGATTACCTCCACTCAGGATGCGATGCGGCTGCTCGAACAAGCGACGTTCGGACCGACGGAGCAGGATCGGCAGCGCGTCATGCAACTTGGTATCGCAGCCTACGTGGATGCTCAACTCACGATGACGAAAACGGGCTACGTGGGCTTCACGCGCACGGCGTACGTCCAACCCGATGATTGCAAGACGCAGCCCAACAACATGAACAGCGCCGCCTCGTTGTGCGCGCGTACGCACTACACGCTGTTCGAAGTGCAGCGGCAGTTCTACGCGAATGCGCTGAATGGCGATGATCAATTGCGTCAGCGCGTGGCCTTCGCGCTTTCGCAGATCTTCGTTGTCGCCGGGACGAAGGTTCAGATGGCCGCCGGCATGGCGGATTACCAGAACATGTTGCTTGATGGCGCGTTCGGAAATTTTCGCGATCTGCTCGAGCAAGTGACGTTGCATCCGATGATGGGCAGTTACCTCGACATGGTGAACAACGTCAAAGGTATCGCTGATCGCGGCACACGACCGAATGAAAACTACGCACGCGAACTGTTGCAGTTGTTCGCGATCGGCACGCATCGGCTGAATATCGACGGTACGACCGTGAACGATGCGTACGGCCAGCCGCTGCCCGCGTATTCGGAGGCCGATGTGGCGGCACTCGCGCGAGTGTTCACCGGTTGGACGTATTCCCCATGGGTCGAATCGCGCTCGCGCTGGGTCAATCCGCCGAAATTCGTCGGTGCGATGGTTCCCTTCGATGCGCAACACGACAGCGATGAGAAGCGGTTGCTCGGTGCGACGTTGAGCGCGAATCAGTCGGCGCGCGCAGATCTGCAGCAGGCGCTCGACGTCATTTTCGAACACGCGAATGTGGGACCGTTCATCGCGCTGCGGATGATCCAGCACCTGGTCACCAGCAATCCATCGCCCGCGTACATCGCGCGTGTGGCGCGCGTTTTCGAAAACAATGGCGCGGGCGTGCGCGGCGATATGCGCGCGGTGGTACGCGCCATCCTGCACGACCCGGAGGCGCGCGGCGCGAGTAAAACGGATTCCTCATACGGCAAACTCAAAGAGCCGGCCTTGTTCATGACGGGCTTCGTGCGTTCGCTCGGCGGTCAGTCAGACGGCCTGTACTTGCGCGCGCAGTCCGCGGCGCTCGGACAGAACATCTTCATGGCGCCTTCCGTATTCAACTACTACTCGCCGTTGAATCGCATCAGCGATGGCGCGCTGTACGGTCCAGAGTTTGCGCTGTTCGACGGCGCCACGGCGCTCGAGCGTATCGACTTCGTTTATCAGCTCGTCTATGCCGGAGGCGCTGCGCCTGATCCAACAGTGCCGGGCAGCATCGGCACATCGATCGAATTCGGTACTTCGGGGCTGCGCCATGCCGGCGTCACTGAGCTCGAGTCTCGGTTGATGTTCGGCAAGCTCTCGTCAGCGAGCTCCGATGCCCTGAGCACCGCGATTCAGCAATTGCCGGTGGATGATGCCGAGAGCCGTGCCCGTGCTGCAGCGTATGCGCTCGGCATTTCTGCGCAGTATCAAATTCAACGATGACGCTCATGCAAAGACGCGATTTCCTGAAAGGACTGGGATTCTTGAGTGCGAGCGCTGCGCTTTCGCAGCTTGGATCGTTGCAAGCGCAAGCGAGCGATGCGAGCGGCTACAAGGCGCTCGTGTGCGTATTCCTGTTTGGCGGCAATGATGGCAACAACATGATCGTGCCGCTCGATGCACGCCATGAGGCTTACACCTCACTGCGCGGTGCGATTGCGTTACCAAAATCTGCACTGACGGACATGACTGATGCCAATGGCGCACTCGAGTTCGGCATGCACTCGGCGCTCAACCCGCTCAAGGCGGCATGGTCCGCTGGACATCTTGCAGCGGTGTTGAACACCGGCCCTTTACTGCGCCCAGCAACTCGCGAGCAGTTGCTGGCAGGCATCTCCCGTCCGGCCGGTTTGTTTTCGCATTCCGATCAGCAGCGCACATGGCAAATGGCCGGCGCATCAGAATCGCGGGGCTGGGGCGGCCGGCTCGTGGATGAACTCGCAAGCGCGAATGCAGGCAGCCGCGTTCCCGGCGCAATTGCGTTGGCGCAGGAAGCGGCCTTTACACACGCGCATAGTGGGACGTTGGTGTTGCCAACGAGCGGCGGCTTGGTGCTGCGCGGTTCGGGGTCATCGCCAGCGGCCCGCGCCCGTGCCGCCGCGCTCGAGCGCATGTTGGTCGTCGACAAGAACTTCGAACTCGTCGCCGCAGCGCAAGCGATCACAGGCGATGTGCTCGCGCGTCGTGAAGCAGTGAACGGCATCGTCAATGCCAATTCCACAGCGATCACCAATGCGTTCAAAGGGCAGTCATCGACGCTGTCCAAACAGCTCGCGACGATCGCAAAAGTGATCGAGCGTCATCGCGAGCTTGGCGTGAAACGTCAGGTCTTCTTTGTTGGCGCCGGCGGCTTCGATACGCACTCCGGCCAGCTCGACACACAGAGGTATTTGCTGGCGCAACTCGCCGGCGCGCTCAAGGCGTTCTACGACGCGACCGTTGCGATCGGCGCTGCCCATCAGGTCACCACGTTCACGTTATCGGACTTCGCGCGCACGATGCGTGCAAACACCGTCGGTGGGACTGATCACGCATGGGGCAACCATCATTGGGTGCTGGGCGGAGCGGTGCAGGGCCGTCGCCTTTACGGCCAGTATCCGCAGCTGATCGCTGGCGGACCGGACGATCTCGGCAACGAAGGCCGCTGGATTCCGACGACTTCGCTGGATCAATACGTCGCGACGTTGGCGCAGTGGTTCGGGGTGGACGAGCGCCGGCTCGACCGCGTCTTGCCGCAGCTGGCGAACTTCGAAACCCGCACACTCGGATTTCTTTGAGGCACACGCGCATGCTGCGTCTGTCATAAGGCGCCAAAGTTGCCCCGGCTGTCTGGATGAGACGACAATCCCCCAGATTGCCGGTGTTGCACCGTGTGTCCGATGGCCCGAAAGGATCAACATGAACCAAGAAATCGCAGATCGTCCCGTAAGCACCGATACGGCGAGAATCATTTATATCTTGTATCTCGTCGGCCTCGCGGTCGGCATCACCGCGATCGTCGGCCTCGTCATGGCCTACGTGAATCGTAACGAAGCGCCGGATTGGCTGCGCTCGCACTACGACTTTCAGATCCGCACCTTCTGGATTGGGGTGCTGTATTCGATCATCGGCATGATCTTGACGATGGTGTTCATCGGCGTGCTAGTGCTGTTGTTCACCGCCGTGTGGCTCATCATCCGCGTCGTCAAAGGATTCAAGGTGCTCGAGCAGCGCAAACCCATCCCGGACGTGAACACCTGGATGTTCTAAGAGAGAAGCGGATAGCGGATGGCGGATAGCGGATGGCGGATAGCGGATGGCGGATAGCTAGCAGATTCCCTCCCCTGCGAAGCGGGGGAGGGCGGGGAGGGGGCTCCTAGTCTTTTGCGGGGTCGGACTCGCTACCGCTAATAAACGTCGCGCCGATAGCGCCCTTCCAGTGCCAGCGCCTCGACGGTGTCTTCACCGAGGGCGGCGGTCAATGCGGCGTGAACGCCCGGCGCCATGCCTTCGAAACTGCCGCAAACATAGATGTACGCGCCATTGCGAACCCATTCGCGAAGCTCTGTGGCGCATTCGGCCAAACGGTGCTGAACATAGCGGCGTTCGGCTTGATCACGCGAGTAAACGAGATCGAGTTTTTCGAGCACGCCGGACTCTTTCCAGCGCTCCAGATCTTCCGCATAAAAACGATCGGCTGCCGCGCTGCGCTCACCGAAGAGCAGCCAATTGCGATGCTGTCCACGCGCGGCGCGAGCCTTGAGCAGTGCACGCAATCCAGCGATGCCGGTGCCGTTGCCGATCAGCACGAGCGGCGCATCGTTCGCGGGCGCATGAAAATTTGGGTTCGTACGCACGCGGACGAAGACATCACCGCCGATCGCGGCTTGTTCTGTGAGCCAGCCGCTGCCAAGTCCGAGTTCGCCGGAAGGACGCCTCATTTGGCGTACGAGCAGATGAAGCGCGCCGTCATCCGTCAATGAAGCAATCGAATACTCGCGATGCGGATGTGGCGGACCATCGCTCGCGTGCGAATTGAAAGGATCGATTTCCGCGATATCGCCTGCCTGCCAAGCGAGCGCACCTTCGATGGGCTCGAGCACGACGTGAAAGCACGGATCGCCGTTGCTGCCGGGGTTGACGCAGCGGCGCTCTGCAAGCCGCCAGCGTTCATAGGTTGGCGCTTCCCAATCCGGCAAATCGGGCGCGGCAAACGCAAGTGCCAGATTGTGCTGCCAGTGACGCAATGCGCCGTCATCGCCATCGTCGACTTCGATGACGTCGAACAATGTTTGTGCGCCTTGATGCTTGAGCCAGTGATTGATGCGATGACCGAATGCGCAGAAGTTGTCGTATTCGCGATCGCCGAGCGCCAACAAACCGTAGCGTAGTTTGGTCAATGGTGTGTCGCGGTCGAGTACGGCGCGAACGAAACGCGCCGCAGGATCGGGCGCATCGCCTTCGCCCGTCGTGCTGACGATAAACAAGGCACGTTCAGTGTTCGCCAGCTCCTCGCAGCTCAGTTCCGCAAACGAGGCGACCTGCACCGGAAGACCAGCAGATCGCAACGATTGCGCCGTTTGATTCGCGATTTGTTGCGCAAAGCCGGTTTGGCTTGCGAACGCGATCAGAGTGGCATCGCGCGTGCCCATACCACCGACCCGCCGCTGCCACAGCGGGCGCAGCCAATACGCTGTGAACGCGGCGTAGGCGATGACGATCGCCACTGCGGCAATGAGTCGCGTATCGCTCAGTTCGGCAAACACGGGAAGTCGGACTTCACTTTGGGATGCGAAATTCTGGCTTCGGTCAGCAGGGTCGGTTGGGTTCAGGGATCAGATGGATTCCGTCTTGATGCTCATTGAGCGTCAGACGTCGCGGCGAGCGATCTGCCGAATCCGAATCTGATCCCGCTCCCGTCACTTCACTGTGGCAGAACTTCGAACGTCGCCACGTAGCTCACGCGACGTTGCTCCGCTTGCGGAATCGACGTTTTCTTGTCCTGCAGTGTCGCTTCGAGCCAGTACATGCCGGGCTCCGGCCACGTCACGCTGAATTTGCCCTCGGCATCCGTCTTCACTTCGATCTCATTCTGCGCGTCGCGATACCGCGTGCCGCCGGGAACGATCACGACATCGACGTTCGCGGCGGGTTTGCCATCGAGCATCAGCGCGAATCTCGCTTCTTCACCTTCGTACAGATCATTGGGATGAGTGATCGGTGCCAGTTCGAGTCCGACATTGGTGAGCTTCAACGCTTCCTTCGTTGGCTTACCGGCCGTGACGAAAGTTTCGATGCGCCCGGCACCTTCAGAGACGCGCAGCTTGGCGGCATTGGCCGGCACTGCCTTCGCGAACTCGGCTGCAGTACCGCGCCAGCGTTTCATCTGGCCGTTCTCCTCGTAGCTCGCGTTCAAGCCGCCGTTGACCACGGCGATGCGATAGGTGCCGTTCTGTTGCAGGTGGATGTCGAAGGTCGTGCGGTACTTGCCGCTCGCTTCATTCTGCGGCGAAACCTTCGAACCATCCGGTGCAATGACTTCCAGGCCATCAGCGCGCAAGGGCACATGGTTGAAGTAGAACAAGTCGTTGGATACGGCGGCATCGAAGGTGACCCACTGATCGACCGTCGAGACCGTTGCTGAGGGCAGCAACCAGGCCTTGTGCGCCTGGCTCGCCATGGGAATGAGTGCAGCCAGCGTAAGTGTCGCGAGTTTCAAAGTGCGCATGGGAGCCTCGAAGAGAAAGTTGATGATTGATAGGTAGCGAGCCGAATGCAGCGCGCGTTTACGGAGTGATGTCGAGCGTGATCGTGCCGAGTTCGCTCGTGCCGGCGACGGTAGCGTGATGTTTCTGCGTGACCGGCCAAGTGAATGGGATCTTCACCAACTCGCGGCCGCCGACTTCGCGCGCTGCTTCGACCACGAGCGCGTAGTCGCCGGCTGTCAGCTTCGCAAGTTGCGGCGAATCGCCTTTGACGACGATGCGATGTTCGCCGACCGGTTTCGTTGCGCCGGTAATGCCGTCGACGGGCACGGCCAATTCGCGCCCGCCGCGACGCCACCATTGGCGCATGTCCTTCAGCCACTGGGTGCCGTCTTCCTTTTTCGTATCGGTGAGATACCAGACGGCAATGTGCGAATGGAGGCTTTGATCAGGATTTTCGATCCACACTGCCACGTACGGGCGGTGGTATTCGGCGACGTCGATGCGGGGGATCTGCACCTTGATGTTCATCTCAGCCGCGAAGGTGGGGGCGGCGACGAGCAGGGTGGCGAGCATCAGCGTTTTTTGTATGGGGCGCATCGTCTTTTCTAGTGGATGAACAAGATCGCGATCAACAGCGGCAGTACGAGTCCGAGTCCCACCATCGGCCAGGTCGAAGGCCGGTGATTCGCATGCATCTTCAGCAACAGCAGACCCGTCACTGCAAAGATCAGCGTGGCGAACGCAAACACATCGATGAACAAGCTCCAGGCGGGACCGGTGTTACGGCCTTTGTGGAGATCGTTGAAATATGAGATCCAACCGCGGTCCGTGACCTCGTGCGAAACCTCGCCGTTGGTCAGATCGAGCGTCGCCCATGCGTCACCGCCCGGGCGGGGCAACGACAGATAGATTTCGTCTTCCGACCATTCCGCCTCTCGCCCGACTGACCGAATCGAGAGCGCATCGTTCAACCACTTCGAAGCATCCTCGGGCAACGCTTCCTTCGCGCCATCTTTCTCGACGGCAAGCGTTTGCAGTTGCTGCAGTAAGGAAGCTGGAAGCTGCGCGCGATGCGAGGTCACCTCCGGCTTCGCACTCACCCAGCTGGCATGGTTCAGCGTGAATCCGGTAATGCTGAACAGGATCATCCCGATCAAACACGCGGCGGCGCTGACCCAATGCCATTGGTGCAGGTGTTTGAGCCAAAACGCCCGGGATTTTTGCTCCTTGCTGCTAATCGCTCGCGCCGCGTCGGCCATTCATTCATTCGCATGCCGTGAATCGTCCGGCATCATATTGAGAATGATTCGCATTGGCAACGAGAAGAGAAGCGGATAGGCGATGGCGGATGGCGGATGGCGGGAAGTAGCGGATGGCGGTTAGCGGTTAGCGGTTGGTTGATGCCGCGAGGCCGCGGCTTTCAATCACTCCCGCGTAGTTCTGCTTCCTCCCCTGCGGAGCTCTGATTCCCTCCCCTGCGGAGCGGGGGAGGCCGCTCCTGCGCATCCATGCGCGCGCGGCATTCGGGCGTCCTGCCCAGCAGGTTAGGGAGGGGGCAAATCAGCCAGCTAGCAACGAGCCAGACTGTCGAGCGAACCTCACGCGAATCCTCACGATGCCCACGCGCGCTTCGCTCTTCTATGCTCGGCCGCTCGACTGGAGAACTCATGAACATTTATCGATGGTTTACTGCGGCGCTCGTTGCCGTGCTTGCATTGCCCGCCGTTGCTGCGGATGCCACCGACGCTGCAAAAGCGAGCAATTCGCCGCGCTACACGTTCTCCTGGCCTCTTGATGGTGATGCGCTCAAGCCCCGCGGCGGCACGACGCGGGGCGCGCCGCTGACGCTCGACACCGACGACTCACCGGCCTGGCGTGCGCTGCGCGAAAACGGTCTCTCCGATTTCGAACGCGATCGCCGCGCGATCCTGGCGATGGCGGGCGACTATCGCGTGACCTTCGACTTCCTCGAAGTGGTCCCGTACGTCGAGCTGGAAAAACCTCATGCGCCGTATCAATCGTGGGGCACGGAAAAGATCTACGTCGACATCGATGACGGTCAGCGCATCAGCCTCGTGCACATTCTCGAGATGCGCATCGTGCAAAAGGACGGCTCCATCAGCGAGCCCATGGTGACCAAACATTGGCGGCAGGATTGGCAGTACGAGCCGACGCATATCGTCGAATACCGCGGCCGGGATCAATGGCAGCGCCGCGAACTGGGTGCGGAGCGCAAAGGCGCGTGGCTGCAAGCGGTGTATCAAGTCGACGAGTCACCACGTTACGCAAGCATCGGACGTTGGGATCACTCACCGAGCTTTTCGACCTGGATCAGCGGGCAGACATGGCGTCCTTTGCCGCGCAGAGAATGGAGCGTGCGCACCGACTATGAAACCTTGATCGGTACGAACCGGCACACGATTCTGCCGACGGGTTGGATCCAAGAAGAGAACAATCTCAAAGCGGTGATCACGCCGGGGCGCGAACTCGATGCGAAGCTGCCATACGTGGGGCGTGAATATGGCGTTGCGCGCTACGAGCGCATTAAGGATGCGGACTTTGCTGCGGCAGATCAGTACTACACTCGCACGAAGTCGTTCTGGCAGAACGTGCGCGCAACGTGGGTCGACGCCTTCGAGCAGCAAGGCACCCTGACGCTGGTGGGGCCGGTGGACAAGCTCGGCTTGTTCATGCCGCTATTCGAGCGGGCGGATGCGATCGCGGCGCAGCCGAGTGAACAGTCGAATAGCAAACGGAACGAGGCGGTGATCGAGGCCTCACTCGAAAAGATGGGCGTCAAGCGCGAAGGCGGCGCCACCGAGTAAGCCTTACAGCTCACATATATATGCGGCTTTCCCTCAATTTCTGATTGCAATGCTATTGCGAATCATTATCATTTCCGTCGACTCGGTCCACGGTAATACCTCATGAATCCGCCCATTAGCACTGCAACTCCGCCGGTTCGAGAACTGGAACCACGAGATTTGGGGATGACGTGCCTGCGTTCTGAAGAGCTCTTCGGCAAGCAGCGCGAAATCATGATCAAGCACGCCGGCAACTATTACCGCTTGCGCCTGACTCATTCGAATAAGTTGATCCTGACCAAGTGACGTCTGCGGCCGTGCGACGGTAGACGTGTAGACGTGCACTGAAGCGTGCTGGTCGGAGACAGGATCGCAACGAATGATTGCGTTCTGATTCTTACCAGCCCAGCGCCCAGCAGCTCTTCACCGCGCGCCGCGCACTCACACCTTCGCTAATACGTTCGCGCTGCGCTTGGCTGCTTCGTAGCCGCCTTGCCGACCATAGGTTTTGGGTTGAGCGCTGCGTCCGGTGACGACGTCGAGCATGCCTTCGACACGCTTCAAACGTGCCGTGACCAGAGCGCCATTGCGATCATTCAGATTGCGACAGCGTGCGGCGCGCTCGGCGCAATCCGCGAGGCGCGGTTGCAAGGAGGAGGTGGGGTCGCACCATTTGAGCATGCGCTCGAGACCCAGCTTGTCGGCGGGCAGGTCGAGCATGCGACACAGCGTGCGACGGTCATCGTCGACGCGCATCAAATCGGCAATACAAAGTTGGCGAGTTTCGCCCGTGCGATCGAGCGCTTCGATGTCATTCGCCAGAATGTGCTCGTGCTCTTGATCGAGCAGGCCTTCCAGGCGAGTCAAAGACTTGATTTCTTCGCTTATCAGTTTCGCGAGATGCTCGCGACAGACGGACGGATCCACGAATTACTCTCCTAAAGTTCGGGATCCGAAGATCGCCGCGACGTCATTCGCAGCGAGAGTCGAATCCCGTTATGCGCCGAGTTCGCGCTCAGTGCGCAACAGCTTGTCGGCAATGCGTTCCGCATTCACTTCGTACTGGCCTTGCTCAATGGCGAGACGAATCTCTGCGACACGCGCTTCATTCACGGCCGGCACATCGTTCAGCGCGTGTTCGAGCGCCGCGAGTTGCCGAGCCTGGCTCGTAATATGAACCGGGCTTTCACCGGCACCCTGAGCTTTCGCCCCGCTTGCAGCTGAAGTCGCATCGTTCGCACTCGACACCTTTTTCTCGGTGTTTAGTGGCACGGGGCGGTTCTGCAGGCCATCAATCTTCGTAGTCACGTCCAGTACTCCTGACATCCACGGGACCTGTAACGGCACTCGTTCTGAGAACTTTAGCACCCGAGTCGGATGCGGCCTGAGCAGGTCGTTAGGGGTCTCCCGCAGCGGGGCGCCCTCGCGGACGACAATACGTTAAACGCAACTCATCGAATTGCAGTCATTCATGCTCGTGAATCATGACCCAGTGCGCATTTGCGTGCGTACTGGCTCAGGGTTCCGCCGAGCGTCAAGAAAACGGCGGGCGCGCGAGCGTCAAGTGGTCCGACACTCACATGTCGACCCTGATCATGCCCGCGCTTTCCACCACGCCTTCCACGATCTTGAGCGAGTTCACGTTCTGCACGCGGATGCGGTCGTGCGCGCTGCCATCACTCAACGCCTTGCCTTGCGCGCGAATCTCGATGCCGTTACTTGCCGCAATCAATGTGACGTGCTGGCCGCGCTGCACGAGCACATCGCGATCGAGTACATCCGTCGTCAACGGCGTACCGGCCGGCAGCGCTCGGCGCAAACGGCGGCCGTGCAATGCGTTCATGTCATTGACGAAATTCGCCGCGATGCCGGGCAGGCGACGTGTTTGCAATTCGACATCGAGCGCTTCGACGCGCGCGCGTCGCGCCAACGCACGACGCAGCACGAGCACGGGTGCTTCGGTTTCAACGGCGACCGGCACGTAGATCGTCCAAGGAGCAGGCGCATTACAGCGCACGCCGATGGTCGTGCGCGTCTGCACGGTGCCATTGTTGGCGACGAATGCTTCGAGTGCTTCACCGCACTGCGCTAATCGAAGTCGCGGATCGAGCCGTGACGCCGATACGAAATACTTCCCGGACGTCGGCGGCAAATGCGAAGTCACATGCGCTTCGGCAGCCGACTGAATGGAATCGAGCGTTTGAATCGCCTGCGCGTGCGCAGCACCGAATGCGCAACAAGCAAACACAGCCAGTATGAATTTCGCTTTGAACATCTCTCTCGAATCGTCGTGCGGTTGACGCTGCGAGAAGAGAAGCAAGCGAGATGCCAGCGACGGGCGACGGGCCGCGGGCGAGGGGCTACGGGGCGGAGAAGAGGTGGGGTTTGTGACGTAGGGCCCAGAATCGCGGGCTACGGGCTACGGGCTACGGGCTACGGGGCTACAGGCTACAGGCTACAGGCTACAGGCTACGGCCAGAACGTTCGCGCCGCGGGAGGCCGCTCTCGCACATTCATGCGTACGTGCGGAGCAGGTTAAGTGGGCGCATCGAGTTGTCGGGTGAGCCCGACCTACAGGTATTCGCTTATCTATATGCAGCGGCTTGTCGGGTCGGAATTCATTCCGACACGACGTCGGGTTGAAACCCAACCCACAGCAATTCGCTGCCACTTGCGCGTTGCAGTCAGCGGCAATTGTTTGCCGCGCGCGTGATGCTTCTCTCAACTCTTGCAGCCAATCGAGTGCTTCTCTGGCCGTAACCCGTAGCCCGTGGCTCGTCGTCCCTGTTTGGCATGGCCCTTGCTACTTGCTCGCCAAGACAGTTTTTTGGCGGAAGTGCAATGCCACTCAAACTCGATGCTCATCTGGGCGTACACGCGAAAGCGTTGACGTTGCGCTCGCAACGAACCGAAGTGATTGCCGCGAATATCGCGAATGCAGACACACCGGGTTACCGCGCGCGCGATATCGATTTCAGAAGTGCGCTCGCGGCTGCTAGCAACGCGCAAACAGCAGGTCAAATGAAGACCACGCAATCGCGTCACATCAGTACCGCTCAAGTTAACGGCACGTCAGCGGCAGATCTTAAGTACCGCACGCCGCTCGCACCTGCGCTCGATGGCAACACCGTCGATACGCAACTCGAGCAAGCCGCTTTCGCAGAGAACTCGGTGCGCTATCAAGCGACGTTGAGTTTCTTGAGTTCGAAATTTCGTGGACTGATGACGGCGATTACGGGCCAATGAAGACGAGGTTGTCGGTTGACGGTTGTCAGTTGACGGCCAGAAAGCCACGCACTTCTTACTGTCAACAGCCAACTGTCAACTGACAACGAGCAAGAACTATGTCCTCATTCAAAATCTTCGATGTTGCCGGCAGCGGTATGAGCGCGCAGTCGGTGCGGCTCAACACCACCGCGAGCAATCTCGCGAATGCCGACAGCGTCAGTGGCGATCCAAACCAAGTCTACAAAGCGAAGCATCCGCTGTTCGAAGCGATTCGTTCGGGCTTGGGTACGAACGGTGTGTCGCAAGGCGTATCGGTCAAGGGCATCTACGAAAGCAATGCGCCCGCCACAGCACGCTACGAGCCAGGTAATCCGCTCGCCGATGCGAATGGCTACGTCTATGGACCTGCGGTCAACACCGTCGAGGAGATGACGAACATGATCTCCGCGTCACGTTCGTATCAGAACAACGTCGAGGTCATGAACACGGCGAAAGAAATGATGCTCGCGACGTTGCGGCTGGGCCAGTAAAGCCGGGTTTACCGTTGAGGGTTGACCGTTGACAGTCAGAGAAGAGGACACCGAATGAATCGAACCACACAACATCCGCTACGCAACGCGCGCAGCGCGGTTCTGGCTGTCAGCGGCGATGTGCATGGATGCACGAATGCCGCGGAGCGCAGGATGCGCAAGAGCGGCCAACCGTCAACCGTCAACGGCGGAGCCCAATAGCATGTCTACTGATCCCATCACTCAATACGCTGCACAAACGCAAGCTTCGCTTGCGGCTGCGCAGTCCAAGAAGTCGGCGAACAACCTCGGTATCGATGAGTTCCTGACGCTCATGACGACGCAGCTCAAGAACCAGGATCCGATGAAGCCGCTCGAGGGCACGGAGTTCATTGCACAGCTCGCGCAGTTCGGCGCCGTCTCGGGCATTCAGCAGATGCAAACGTCGATGGAGACGCTCGCCGCGTCGTTGCGCTCCTCGCAGGTACTCAACGGCGCAACACTCGTGGGTCGCGATGTGCTCGCACCTGCGGACTTCGTCGCGCACACACAAGGTGAGAGCGCAAGCGGTGAGGTCGAGGTGCCAGCGGGTGTTGCGAATGTCGAGATTCGAATCACGGATTCGGCCGGCGAAATCGTGCGCCAGCTGAACGTGCCTGCGGAGAATGGCGTCGCTCGTTTCACGTGGGACGGCATGCGCGACAACGGTTCTGCCGCCGCCTCCGGTGACTACGACATCGAAGCAATCGGCCGTATCGGCACGGTGAGTGAATCGCTGCCCACACTGATGTCCGCGCGCGTTTCGAGCGTGAGCATCGATGCGAGCGGTGCAGGACTCACCTTGAACACTGACACCCTCGGTGCAGTACCCATGAATTACGTTCGCCGCGTGATGTAACCGCGGCACGCCTACCCGTTCTTTCAGGAGACTCTCATGTCATTCGGTATCGCGCTCAGTGGTTTGAACGCAGCTCAGACGGATCTCAACGTCACCGCGAACAATATCGCGAACTCTTCGACGACTGGCTTCAAGCAGTCGCGCTCGGAGTTTGCGGAGCTGTTCGCCGTATCGCCCGTCGGCGTGAGCCGCACGCAGTTCGGTAACGGCGCGAAAGTCGCAGCCGTCGCCCAGCAGTTCACCCAGGGCAACATCAATACGACGAACAACAGCATGGACCTTGCCATCAGCGGGCAGGGCTTTTTCATCCTGAGCGATGGTGGCGCAACCGCCTATACCCGCGCTGGCGCGTTCCAGGTCGATGACCACGGCTATGTCGTCAACAGCCAGCAGCAGCGCTTGCAGGTGTATCCGCCTGCGGTGACGGGCGCGTTCAACACGAGCACGATGTCGGATTTGCGATTGGTCACGAGCGAAAGCGCGCCGTCTGCGACGACCGAAGTGGAAGCGGTGTTCAATCTGCCGTCCGCTTCCGAGCCGCCGACGACGACGCCATTTAGCGCCGCAGATGAAACCAGCTTCAATTTTGCGCGCTCGATGACGGTGTACGACTCGTTGGGTTCGGCGCACACCGCGAGCATGCACTTCGTCAAGACCGGCACGAATCAATGGGACATGCACTTTTCCGTCGACGGCAATCAGCTCGGCGGCGCTGTGCCGCTCGAGTATTCCTCGACCGGTCAATTGATCAGCCCCGCAAACGGCCAGATCACGTTGCCGACCTACGGCCAGGCAGAAGGTTTGTCGACGGGCGCCGCGGATATGCAGTTGAGCTTCAACGTGGGCCGCACTTCGCAGTACGGCGACGCCTTCAGCATGACCTCGATCACGCAGAACGGTTTCACGACGGGCCGCTTGATCGGTATCGACGTCGACTCGACCGGTGTGGTGCAGGCGCGCTTCACGAACGGCCGCTCGACATCGCTCGGCCAGGTGGCGATCGCGAACTTCTCGAATCCGCAAGGCCTGCAGCAGCTCGGCAATACGAACTGGGCGGAAACCGCCGCATCGGGCCAGGCCCTCGCAGGTCAAGCCGGTAACTCAGGCTTCGGATTGATTCAATCCGGCGCACTCGAAGCCTCGAACGTCGATATCACCGCCCAGCTCGTCAACATGATCACCGCGCAACGCAACTTCCAGGCGAACGCGCAGATGATCCAGACGGCGGACCAGGTGACGCAGACGATTATCAATATTCGCTAGGAGCTCCGAAGCGGATAGCAGATAGGCGATAGCGGATAGAGAGAGGCGGCAGCAATGAACAGTGAACGAGCATTGGACGAACGGCAGGAGCAATGCACTTCTGACTATTCGCGATCGCCTATCGCCCATCCGCTTCTTCCGAACTAACCATGGACAAATTCCTCTACATCGCAATGTCTGGCGCAAAGGAAACGATGCGTGCGCAGACGGCGAACAATCACAACCTTGCGAACGCGAGTACGACGGGCTTTCGCGCGGATCTGAGTGCGTTTCAAACGCGTGCGGTGGAAGGCTCGGGTCATGCCTCGCGCGCGTATGCGACGAACTCGACGACGGGGTTCGATCAGACGCAGGGATCGCTCGTGCATACGGGCCGCGATCTGGATGTGGGCGTGCAGGGTGAAGGTTGGATTGCCGTGCAAGGTCGTGATGGACGCGAGGCGTACACGCGCATGGGCGATCTTCGCATCGACTCGGCGGGACTGTTGCTGAACGGTGCGGGCTTGCCGGTGCTCGGCGATGCCGGACCGGTGAGCGTGCCGCCGAACGCGTCGGTGATGATCGGCAGCGATGGCACGGTGTCCATCGTGCCGTTGGGTCAAGGTCCGGAGACAACCGCGCTCGTCGGGCGCATCAAGCTCGTCAATCCACCGGCAGAAAGCCTTACGCGCAGCGATGACGGATTGTTTCGTCAAAAGGACGGCGCCGATGCGCCGGCCGATGCCAACGTACAACTCGTCTCGGGCGTGCTCGAGTCGAGCAACGTGAACGTCGCCGATGCGATGGTGAACATGATCGAGTTGTCGCGTCACTTCGAACTGCAAGTCAAAGCGATGCGCACGGCCGAAGAGAATGCGGCTGCGGCAGCACAACTGCTGAGGGCGACATGATGTGGCCCTGCAAGGTAACAGGCGACAGGCTACAGGCGACAGCCAGGGAAGGGCGCGTGCACAGCCTTTTGCCAGATCCTTTCAATTTCAACCTTCTCGAGTCGGTGAAGCGCTTCTGGCTGTGGCCGGTAGCCTGTCGCCCGTAGCCTATCGGAGACCACTATGAACCCCGCACTTTGGGCCGCGAAAACCGGCCTCGACGCGCAGCAAACGCGCATGACGGTGACGTCGAACAATCTGGCGAACGTCAACACGACCGGCTTCAAGAAGGGCCGCGCCGTGTTCGAAGACTTGCTGTACCAAAACGTTCGCCAAGTCGGCGGCTCGACTTCGCAGGACACGTTGGCGCCCACGGGCTTGTCGCTCGGTACCGGTGTACGTGTCGTGGCGACGGAGAAGAACTACTCGCAAGGCAACATGCAGAACACGGGCAATGCACTCGATCTCGCGGTGAACGGCCGCGGGTTCTTCCAGGTGCTCATGCCGGATGGCACGTTCGGCTACACGCGCGCCGGCAACTTTCAAACCAACGCGCAAGGTGAGCTCGTAACCGCAAGCGGTTACCGCGTACAGCCGGCGCTTACGCTGCCCGACGCGACCCAAAGCGTCACGATCGGCAAGGACGGCGTCGTCACCGTGCAACTCGCGGGACAAGCCAATCCGATGCAGGTCGGCACGATTCAACTTTTCGATTTCATCAATCCCGCCGGCCTGCAGCCTCGCGGCGAAAACATGCTCGTCGAAACCGCCGCCAGCGGCACCGCGCAAGGCGGCACGCCCGGCCTCAACGGCCTTGGCATGCTCGAACAAGGTTCGCTCGAAGCGTCGAACGTCAACGTCGTCGAAGAACTCGTCAACATGATCGAGACGCAGCGTGCTTATGAGATGAACTCCAAAGCGATCTCGACGACGGATCGGATGTTGGAGTATGTGACGAATCAGCTTTGATCGAGGCTGGTGATGGGTGATGGGTGATGAGTCAGAGGTTAAGCATATGAACGGCGTTCGACAGGCATTTGGGCATTGTGCAAAGCGATTGCGCTCTTGCTCATCACTCATCACCCATCACTCATCACTCATTGCGCTGTGCGCAATCGTTAGCGGGTGCGCCACCTCTCCCTCCGATCCGGACTACGCGGCGACGTGGCCTGAGCCGCCGCCGCCGGCGACGGCGGGCAATGGTGCGATCTATCAAGCGGGGCACGACATTGCGTTGTTCGAGAATTCGGTGGCGCGGCGTGTGGGCGACACACTGACGATTCGCTTGAACGAGCGCACGAATGCCTCCAAGAGCTCGAGCACGACGACGAGCAAATCCACTTCCGCGAACCTCGGCGGCGTGACCGTCGGCGGGCGCTCGCTCACCTATCACGGTCGCGATGTGTTGACTGCAGGCGCCGAAGGCGAAAGCGAATTCGACGGGCAGGGCGGCAGCAGCCAGAGCAATCGGCTCGAAGGCGATATCACCGTGACGGTGGCGCAGCGCCTACCGAACGGCAACCTGCTCGTGCGCGGTCAGAAATGGATTCAGATCAATCAAGGCAAAGAGTACGTGCGCATCCAAGGCATCGTGCGCCCGATCGACATCAATGCCGACAACTCGATCTCCTCACTGAAAGTCGCCGACGCGATGATTTCGTACGGCGGCACCGGCGCACTCGCTGATGCGAATCGACCGGGATTGCTGGCGCGGTTCTTTAGTTGGGGACTGCCTTTTTAGAAGCGGTTAGCGGTTGGCGGTTAGCTGTTAGCCAGAAGCGGATCGCGGATGGGCGATAGCGGATGGGAAGAGAAGAAGCGGTTAGCGGTTGGTAAGCGATCGGAAAGCTGGGCCGGTTCTGATTCCCTCCCCTGTGCAACGGGGGAGGGTTAGGGAAGGGGGCAGCTCTGCAACGGAAAACTTTGGACGAATGAATTCATGAAACACCTAATCACACTCGTTGCTGCGCTTGCGGCCGTGGCGCTCGCGCCGTCCGCTCACGCGGAGCGCGTCAAAGACCTGGCGTCCGTCTCCGGCGTGCGCGGCAACCAGCTCGTCGGCTACGGTCTCGTCGTCGGTCTCGATGGCACGGGCGACCAGACGAGTCAGACGCCGTTCACGATTCAAAGCATTCGCAACATGCTGTCGAAGTTCGGCGTGACGATTCCCGATAACGTAAATCCACAGCTCAAGAACGTCGCGGCCGTGACCGTGCGCGCCGATTTGCCTGCTTTTTCGAAGCCCGGGCAGACGATCGATGTCACTGTGGATTCGATCGGTAACGCGTCGAGCTTGCGCGGAGGCAGCCTGTTGATGACACCGCTGCGCGGTATCGACGGTGAGGTGTACGCGATCGCCCAAGGCAGCCTCGTCGTGAGCGGCTTCGGCGCGGCAGGTCGTGACGGTTCGCGCATCGCCGTGAATACGCCGAGCTCCGGGCGCGTCCCGAACGGGGCGAGTGTCGAGCGCGCGGTGCAGAGCAACTTCGCGACCGAGCCTTACATCGTGCTGAACTTGCATACGCCGGACTTCACGACGGCGTCACGTTTGACGGACGGCATCAATAATCTGCTCGGTCCCGATACGGCGCGTGCGATGGATGCGGTTTCAGTGCGCGTCCAAGCGCCAGTCGACCCAAGCCAACGCATTTCTTATCTCGCAACCCTCGAAGCCATCGAAATCGAGCCGGGCGATGCGCCCGCACGCGTGATCGTCAATTCGCGCACCGGGACCGTCGTGATTGGTAGCGCCGTGCGCGTGAAGTCGGCCGCCGTCGCACACGGTTCGCTGTCCGTGACGATCACCGAACGCTTCGACGTCAGCCAACCCGGTGCATTCTCACGCGGCGATACGGTTGTCACGCCACGCAGTGAAATTTCGATCGATCAACCCGAAGCGCGCATGTTCGTCTTCAACGCCGGCGTCAACCTGGATGAAATCGTCCGCGCCGTGAATCAAGTCGGCGCCGCCCCCGGCGACCTGGTCGCGATCCTCGAAGCATTGAAAGAGGCGGGAGCGTTGAGGGCGGAGTTGATTGTCATCTAGCGCGCTAGACGACGCGGGTGACGGGCAACGGGTAACGGCAAACAGGCTACAGGCTACAGCCAGAGAGAGAAGCGGCAGCGATACGCACATGCGAGTGGCAAAGGTTTGCCGGGTGGATGTACTACGTCGCAGTTCGAGCGCGTTCTTAGTCTGGCTGTGGCCCGTAGCCCGTAGCCCGTAGCCCTTCTGCAAATCCTGGCATGTCCCTTGCTAGTCAAACACTAGGTCAATTTATCGACGACATCGACCCTCAAGAATGACTGCTCCCATCAACAACAACTTCTACGCGGATCCGCAGGGTCTGAATGCACTTCGCAATGATGCGAGGGCGCAGGATCCGGGTGCGTTGAAGGAGGCGGCGAAGCAGTTCGAGAGTTTGTTCACGCACATGCTGTTGAAGAGCATGCGTGAGGCAAACAAAAGCTTCGGGGACTCCTTGTTCAATAGCGAACAGACCGAGTTCTATCAGGGCATGTTCGATGATCAATTAGCCGTGCATCTATCGCAGGGCCGCGGGTTGGGGCTGGCAGATATGTTGGTGAGGCAGTTGCAGCATAGCGCCGAGGGCTCGGGGCTCGGGGCTCGGGGCGCGGGCCAGAACGCCGTGCCAGGCACATCGAGCGCGAGCGCAGCTTCCTTGTCTTCATTCTTGCCCGAGTCCCGAGTCCCGAGCCCCGCGTCCACAAAGCTCGACTTCGTGCAGCGAATGCGCCCGTACGCCGAAGCGGCGGCGCGTGAACTAGGCGTCGATCCGGATGCGCTGCTCGCACAAGCGGCGCTCGAAACCGGCTGGGGAAAATCGATTCCGTGCAATGCCGATGGTGAATGCAGCTTCAACCTGTTCGGCATCAAGACGGGATCAAAATGGACCGGCGCATCGGTGAACGTGCGCACGCTCGAGTTCGAGGAAGGCATTCCAATGCGCAAGGTTGATCGCTTCCGTGCTTATGAATCGCCCGCCGAAAGCTTCCGCGACTACGCGCGGCTCATCGGCGGTAGCGCACGCTATGAGAAAGCCGTAGGTACCGGCAGCAACGTCGCTGCATTCGCCTCGGCGCTGCAACAAGGTGGCTACGCCACCGATCCCAACTACGCACGCAAACTCGTCGCCGTCGCGAATGAAGTGCGCAAGCTCAGCGGAGGCGCGTAATGAACGATCGCTTCTTCTCGATCTTCCTATCCGCCATCCGCTATCCGCTATCCGCTTCGAGGCTCGCCCATGGCTGATCTTCTCAACACCAGCATCTCGGGCCTGCTCGCATTCCAACGTGCGCTGGATACAACCAGCCACAACATTACGAATGCGAACACCGTTGGCTATAGCCGCCAGCTACCGGAGTTGATGACGCGTCAGGCGCAGCAGTCCGGCAATGGCTGGGTCGGCAATGGTGTCGATGTCTCGACGATCAAGCGCTCGTACGACGATTTTCTCTCGGGCCAAGCACGTTCCGCGTCGAGTTCGTTCAATCATGCGAACACGTACGCAACGCAAGCGGGCCGCATCAATAACTTGTTCGGTAACTCGACGACGGGTTTGTCTGCATCGTTACAGAACTTCGTCAATTCGATGCAAAGCGTTGCGGATACCCCTACGTCGATTCCCGCACGACAGACCTTGCTGAGCCAGGCGCAAACGCTCGTCGATCGTTTGAAGAGCTACGATGACTCTCTGCGCAGTTTCGACGCGCAGGTGAATGCGACGTTGTCGACCGAAGCCAATACGATTACCTCGATTGCCCACAGCCTTGCGCAGCTCAATCAGCAGATCACGAGCGGCTATGCGCAGATGGGTCAGCCGCCGAATGATCTTCTCGATCAGCGCGACCGCCTCATCAACGAACTGTCGACTCACATCAATGTGAGTGTCGTCCCGCAGGGCGACAACTCGGTCAGCGTGTTCATCGGCAATGGCCAGCCCCTCGTCGTGGGGCAGACCGCCGCGACCGTCGTGGCCACGGCCGATCCTTACGATCCGACACGCAATCTCATCGCGGTACGTTCAGCGCACGGCGAGATCGACATCACCAATTCGCTCACGGGCGGCACGCTTGGGGGCGTGTTGGATTTCCGCGCGCAGATGTTGGACCCCGCGCGTAACACGATCGGGCGCATGAGCGTTGCGATCGCAGAAGTCGTCAATGAGCAGCACGCGCTCGGCTTGGATTTGCATGGTCGGCCGGGTCAGGACGTCTTCACCGTCGGCGGCGTCGGCGTGCGTGCGCACGCCAACAATCAAGGTTCCTCGGCCGCTACGGTGACACGGATCGACGGTCAGGCCGGTGCGCTGACTGCGAGCGACTACTTGCTCACGTATTCCTCGAGTGGTTGGTCGTTGCGTCGTCAGGACAACGGCGCCGCTGTACCGATGACCGGCAGCGGCGCGCCGGGCGATCCGTTCGTTGCGCATGGCTTGTCGATTGAAGTGAGCGGTACGCCAGCCGTAGGCGATCGTCTGTTGATTCAGCCGACCGCCGGCGCAGTCAGCGCTATGCGTGTGGCGATCAACGATCCCACGGAGATTGCGGCGGCCTCGCCGATCGTCAGCGGCGCGACTGCAGGCAATCGCGGTAGCGGCGTAATTGCTGTTGGCGATGTGACGAGCAGGGCGAACTTGCCGCTGGCGACGCCGGTGACGATTACGTTCATCGACGCAACGCAGTATCAGATCAGCGGCGATCCGACCGTTCATACCTACGATCCTGCGCAAGGCGCAGTGATCCCGGCGAATCCCGCGACGGCGGGTTGGAGTGCGACGATCAGTGGCAATCCTGCCGCAGGAGACACGTTCACGATCGGCAACAACGTGAATGGCACGGGCGACAATCGCAATGCATTACAGCTCGCCGCAGTCATGAATCAGCCGGTATTGAACGGCGGCACGACCTCATTGAACGCAGGCGCAGGTCAGTTCATCAGCGAGATCGGCGTCAAGACGAATCAGGCGCAGGTCACGGCCGATGCGCAGAAGGTAGTCGCAGATGAAGCCGAAGCCGCGCTGCAATCAGTCTCAGGTGTGAACCTCGACGAAGAAGCGGCGAACCTGATCAGGTATCAACAAGCGTACATGGCGATCGCGCAGATGATTCGCGTCGCCGATACGATTTTCCAATCGGTGCTGCAGGCGACGAGTGGGAGATAGCGCTAACCGCTAACTGCTAACCGATAACCGCCAGTCAACCGCTAACCGCTTCTGTAACCATGCGTCTATCAACACAAGGCTTCTACACCGGATCGCTGGCCGCGATGCAGATGCAATCGGCGGCATTGGCGAAACTGCAGAATCAGGTCGCGACGGGGCACAAAGTCAATTCGCCTGCCGACGATCCGATTGCCGCGGTGCATATCATCGAGCTGGAACGCGCGCAGAACGAATCGCAGCAGTTCGCGAAGAACAGCACGCTGGTGCAGAACCGCTTGAAGCTCGAGGAAGATGCGCTCGCCACGGCGGGAACGATTCTGTCGCGCGTGCGCGAACTCGTCGTGCAAGCATCGAATATCGGCACGCTCACCGATGCCGATCGCCGTTCGATCGCCACGGAACTCGCAAGCCGAAAGGCCGAGATGCAGGATCTGGCAAATCGTCAGGATGGTCACGGCGAGTATTTGTTCGCTGGGTTCTCGACGCAGACCAAGCCGTTTACCGGCAGCGGTGCAGCAACCGTCGTGTATACGGGCGATCAGGGCAGCCGACTCATTCAAGTCAGCGGGACTCAGAAGGTCGCCGACAGTCATTCGGGCTTCGATGTATTCATGAACATCCCCGAAGGCAACGGCTTGTTCACGACGGCCGCCGCGGCGACGAATACCGGCAGCGGCTCGATCAATGTCGGCACGATTGCCGATCGCAGCGCGTGGCAGCCCGGCACTTACACAGTGACATTCACGACACCCACGGACTGGGAAATCACACCGTCCGATCCGCTCGTGACGGGAACGTACGCCTCGGGTTCCTCGATCGAATTCAACGGCGCGCGTATCGAGATATCAGGCGCGCCCGAGGCTGGCGATACCTTCACGATCCGCCAAAGCGGCGCGGAAAGTATTTTCGACACGATGGACGACTTGATCGGTGTCTTGAATTCACCCGCGGTCCAGCCCACGCAGACCGCGCAGCTGAGGACCGTGCTGGAAAGTTCGCTGCAGCAATTGGATCAAGCCACCGATCACTTCCTCGGCATCCGCGCCGAGGTCGGCGCGCGGCTCTCCACGTTGGAAGCCGCCGACGATGCGCGCGTGTCGCGTGACATCGACGTTGCCAGCTCGCTCTCGGAGTTGCGTGATCTCGATTACGCCGAAGCCATCACAAAAATGAACCAGCGCCTCGTCGGCCTGCAAGCCGCGCAGATGTCGTACATGCAGATATCGCAGTTGTCGCTGTTTAATTACCTGAAGTAAGAAGGCGATAGCGGATAGGCGATAGCGGATGGTCAGAGGCGCCGCTTCGAGTCTTGACCATTGCGACGAAAGGTGTCTGCTCTTTCTCTATCCGCCACCATCTCCTACTTTTCTGTCCATCCGCTATCCGCCATCGCCCATCGCCTTCCTTCGTACCGTGACGCATCCCTCATTTCGCAACGATGCCTCGCGCGACTCTCAAGTTCGCATCAACCGCACCGATACAAGCCCTGAACAGCAATTCGGCGCACATCACGCCGCCAGTGCTGAGATCAAGAGCCGCGGACGGGCGTCCTCGGCCACGTAGTAACTAGGAGTTAGTTTCATGGCACTTGTTATCAACACGAACGTGATGTCGCTGAACGCACAGCGCAACCTCACG
>CAZIXV010000007.1:0-291 GCA_964543105.1 uncultured Steroidobacteraceae bacterium | reverse complement strand
CATCGGGCGACCAGCTCGCCACGTCATTGCAGCGCCTGTCGTCGGGTCTGCGCATCAACAGCGCGAAGGACGACGCAGCAGGTCTTGCGATTTCCGAGCGTATGTCCACGCAGATCCGCGGCTTGAACCAGGCTGCGCGTAATGCGAACGACGGCATTTCCTTGGCGCAAACGACTGAAAGCGCGCTGCAGGAAGTGACGAACAACTTGCAACGTATCCGCGAACTCGCCGTGCAGTCGGCCAACGCGACGAACAGCGACAGCGACCGCCAGGCGCTGAACCAGGAAGTCG
>CAZIXV010000006.1:0-29621 GCA_964543105.1 uncultured Steroidobacteraceae bacterium | reverse complement strand
TGTAACCCTCCATCAAACGAATGCCGCCGCCGCGGCCGAGTTCGGTATAGACCGGCACGCCCATGGCGGAGAGCACGTCGATGTCCCGGAAGATAGTTCGTACAGAAACATCGAGACGCGCAGCCAACTCGCCCGCGGTCATCGCTCGGCCGCGATGCAGCGCCATCAGGATGGCAATCAATCGTTCAGCGCGCATGAAGTGCTCTTAGCGGATAGGTGACAGCGCTTGGCATATATCACATGAACCATGGCGCATCGATGGCGCGTTCGCGCAGCCTTTCATTCATCCGCCCTTCGGAGCTTCCATATGCAGATCACAGGACTAGGTCATGCAGGCATTACCGTTCGCGACCTGGCAGCGAGCCGGCGCTTCTATGAAGGCGTGTTGGGAATGAGGCTGCAATTCACTGGCCAACGCGAGCTCAAGTTTCACGTGAGCGAATCGGAGCAATTGCTGCTGCATGAAAACGCAGCGGTCGATCCTGCCCGTTGCGCCGGGGTGCATCACGTCGCCTTCATCGTGGGCAACACGCCGGCGCGGCTGGATGAGGCTGCTGCGCATTTGGCAGCGCACCGTATCGACTTCGAACGCGTCGCTCACGAGGAGCATGAATCGTTGTATTGCCGCGATCCCGACGGCCATATCGTCGAGCTGTATTACTGGCCCTCGTGGTGATTCAGGCTATCCTCTTGCCATACCCGCTTTCACCTCAACTGCATGACCGACCTACGCCAGTACATTCGAGATGTTCCGGGTTTCCCCAAACCCGGAATCGTCTTCCGCGACATCATGCCGCTCTTGCGCGATCACTTCGACGCGACGATCGCGGCCATGCAGAACTTACTCACTGCAGAACAATGGCGCCCGGTCGATGCCATCGCAGGCATCGAATCTCGCGGATTCATTCTCGCGGCCGGACTTGCGCAACGGCTCGGTAAAGGCTTTGTAGCCATCCGCAAACAAGGCAAGCTCCCACCGCCGGTGGTGAGCGTTCCTTACGATCTCGAATACGGCACCGGCGTGTTGGAAATGCAGACGGGCCGGGGCCGCCTCGTACTCGTCGATGACGTACTCGCAACAGGAGGAACGCTCCAAGCCGGTGCGAGCTTGTGTCTCGACGCTGGCTATGAAATCGAGCATTTGCTGGTCTTGCTCGATCTGAAGATGGTGAGCGACTTTCGCTGGGAACAGCATCGGGTGCGCACGCTCATCGAATGATGGGCGATGGCGGATCGGCGATAGGCGCTAGGCAGCGACAAACGCCAGTCCAGATCGCAGTGCGCGACTCGTTGCTGCGAAGCACTTTCACTTCCGGCTTCCGGTACGCGGACGACGCAATAACAGAATCGATAGCGCGGACAATTCTTTGCTCTGAACCAGGGACTTACCCCTAACCAGCGAGCTTGAAGAACCTCCCCTAATGTCTATTCTCTGTTCGCGCTCCGCCGCATCGTCTCGCAACGGCACGTTCAATCTTTTTACGGCATCGAGGTAGACATGTCTCGTACGGTACTTTTGAGGTCGATCGCAGCCCTGGCAGCATCCTTATCATTGAGCGCAGCTCACGCGACGATGCCGGGGCAAAGCGTCGCGGACTTCACACTCGTCGATCACACGGGCAAGACACACACGTTGTATCAGGCCGGCTCGACGAAGCCCGTGGTCGTCATGATCCAGGGCAACGGCTGCCCGATCGTGCGACATCAAATGGTCACGCTGAAACAGATCAGCGAAAAATATGGGCCGCAGGGCGTGCGCTTCCTGCTGTTGAACCCGAACCTCCAAGACAATGCGCGGACGATCACGAAAGAAGTCGACGAGTTCGGTTATCCCTTTCCGGTGCTGATCGACGCCAAGCAGCAAGTCGGCGAAGCGCTGCAGGTGCAACGCACCTCCGAGGTGTATGTAATCGATCCGAACACCCGCAAGCTCGTCTTCCGCGGACCAGTGGATGATCGCGTCGGCTATGAGCGTCAGCGTCCGGCGTCGAAACACTATCTCGTCGATGCCCTTGATGCCTCGCTTGCTGGTCAAGCGGTGAAAGTGCCGTACGCCGATGGCGTCGGTTGTATTGTCAACTTCCCCAACCGCAAGCGCCCTGGGCAACACCATCAGATGGATCATTCGATGATGGATCATTCAGGTCATGGCGATCATGCAGGCCACGATCATGCGAATCACGGCGCGCATCACGATGCTGAGCACGACCATGCAAGCCATGGTCATGATCATTCCGGTCATTAACTGCGAGGCGGTCGTGTCAGCCAAGTGCGCACGCGCCACCCGGAACTGTCATGTGCCGCAGGCCGTTTTATCCACGGAAGAACTCAAAGTGAGCGGTGACCAGATAGCACACATGTGAGCTGTCTTGATCCGCAAACCGAGTCTTCCCAAGAAGCCCCGCCATCGCGACGGGGCTTCTGCTTTTGCGCCGACCGAATGTGATCCCTACATTCCTCATGTCGCCAAACGCAAACACCCTCGCACTGCGATCCGATGCGCAGACCGTGCGCTAACTTCGCTATAGTCCGCCTCCGACGTGAGGTTCGCGTCGATGTTCAACGACGCAGACGCCGCGGCAGGCGTCGTGATTGTTGTGGTGCCCGCCCGGGTTTGTTTTTCGCGAGGCCAAGCCTCGCCATGCCGTAAAGAGAATTCTGGAAATGCACAAAATCGTGCTGGTGTTATTGGCCGTGATGCTCGTCGTTCCCGTGGAAGCTGCGACGATGTACATATCCGACCAACTCACCGTCCCGATGCGCCGCGGTCCATCCACCGGTCATCGCATCCTGCACGCAGGTCTGCCGGCAGGTACGCCGCTCGAAGTGCTGAGCGAAGACAAAGCCGCCGGTTTCACGCAGGTGCGCACGCGCAACGGCACCGAGGGCTGGGTCCCCACGCAATATCTCACCGCCCAGCCGATCGCTCGCGATCAGCTGGCCGCCGCAAACCGCCGCGTGCAAACCCTCGAAGCGGAAATCAAATCGCTGCGGGAAAATTTTCAAGAGACGCGCGGCGCGCGCTCGAGCGCAGAATCGCGCAATGCCGAGTTGGAGAAACAGAACAAGCAACTCCAAGCAGATCTGGCGGAAATCCGCCGCGTCTCGGCGACGGCGCTGACTCAGTACGAGGAGAACAAAGCGCTGAAAGTCGAAAACGCCGATCTGCAAACGAAGAACACCGAGCTCAACGCACAAGTGCAAAGTCTGGAGCGAAGCGAGACGTTGAACTTCTTTTTGTTCGGCGGCGGCCTCGTCATCCTGGGCCTCGCCATCGGCGCGTTCATCAAGTCCCGACCGAAGCGCAGCACTTGGGCGTAGGCGAGGGTGTCGGAGTGAATTCCGCCTAAAAGTTCATCCGCACCGCGACCCCATACGTTCGTGGCTGATTCGTCAGATACCCCACCCTCGCCCGTGTGCCGCGCTCGCGATCGATCGATAACAGCGCTCGCTCATCCCATAGGTTGTTCACGAAAGCAGCGGCTTCGAATGTTTCGTTGCGCACGCCGATGCGCAAGTTGCCAAGCTGGTACGCCGGCAGCTCTGGATCGAAACTGAACTGGGAAATCGTGGGCACTCCGAAGTCGAAAAAGCCCACGCCCGGGCAACCGATACAACCGAACGGCGGCTCCTGATCAGCAAGCTGCGTGTACGAGGAGCCCACGTACTGCAGCGTCAAATTAACGAAGCCCTGGAGCGCGCCCAGGTCATGTAAATAGGTCGCACTCGCCGCTGCTTGGAATTCCGGTGAGGTCGGCAGGCGATTGCCTTCGCGAATGCCGGCGATCGGCGCACCGCCTGAAAACTGCGTCTCGGTGATTTCCGCCTTCACATAGGTTGCCGACAAACCGAAGTCCCAGGCATCCGTCGGCTGCGCAAAGAATTCGACTTCAGCACCCATGCTCTCTGCTTGCGCATTCAGCACGATGCGCGAGGAACATGAGCCGGCATCCGCGATGACTTGCAGATCCTCGATATCCGAATAGAACACCGCCGCGTTCAATCGCATCCGGCCATTCGCAGACTGCGTCTTCGCGCCGATTTCATAGTTCAAGACCTTCTCGTCTGCGAAGGTCGGCTTGCCGCCATAGGTGACGAGATCCTGAGGCGCGCACAACGCAACGTTCAACGGATCGTTGATGCCGCCCAGCCTGAAGCCACGCGACACCTGCGCATTCACGGAGATGTTCTCCGTGGGTGCATAACGCACGATGACGCGCGGCGAGAAGCCATCAGAACTTGTCGAGCCTGGTTGGCGCGTATAGCCAACATCAGCGAACACGCCAGCGAAGGTGAGCAGACGATCCTCGTCGAAATCGTAGTAGCGTACGCCACCCGTCAAACTCCATTGCTCATTGAAGCGCAGCGTCCCCTCGCCAAACAGCGCGAACTGTTTGAAGTCGTAAGGCACCTGCGAGAAATACGGCGTATCGGGCGGCGCGTTGAAACCCGCACTGGGCGGCAAACCGAGCCGAATGAGGATGGCGTCGTAGCCTGGCGTCGGCAGGTTCTGGCCGTAGTCGCGATCGATGTCCTGATAGAACGCACCCACCAGCCACTCGAACGCCCCGCCGCTATCCGAAGCTAAACGCACTTCCTGATTGATCGCTTTGAGCGAAGTCGTATCGATCAATGGCGAATCCAAGCGAACTTCTTCAGCAATCGTGCTTCCCAGACTCAGCGTGACGCTGCCCGACAATTGACTCGCATCGCGCACGACGACGACATCGCGATCGGTGTATGAAGTTACGGACGTGAGTGAGAGCCCGCCGAGGCCGACTTCGATCGTCAGATCGGCCAACATGAACTCATCTTCGATGCCTTCTTCGAGCTGCGTCACTTGGCCGCGCCGACCCGGATTGACGGGCGGCTGTGTCGTCGTAAATGGATTGCCGAGAACGCTGTAGACGTCGATGCGCGGATAGCCTTGCGTATCCAGTTCCTGATAGACGAGTCGCGGTGTGATCGAGAGCGTTTCGCTCGGCTGAATCAGCACGGTGATACGCCCACCGATCTTGCTGCCGCCGTTGACGTCCTCGCGAACCGACCGTCCGGGATAGTAGGAATCGATAAAACCGGCGAGCTCATTGTTGTATCCAACCATGCGCACCGCGGCGATTTCGCCTACCGGCAAATTGAACGCCGCCTTGGTCGACATGCCGAATTCAGAGTCGGTACCGGTGTGCGCAGTGACTTCGGCGAGGCCACCGAACTCCCGCAGCACAGGCTGACGGGTGATGTAGCGCACCGTCCCGGCAGAGGAGCCGGCACCAAACAGCGTCCCTTGCGGTCCGCGCAAGACTTCGAGGCGCGCGAGATCGAAAAGGTCGAGATCTGGCGTGAACAGCGCTTGCGAAATCGCCGATTCATCGAGGTACACGCCAACGGACTCTTTCACGCCGCCGACGAGATCACGCACAACTTGTCCAGCGCTGATGCCGCGAATGGCGACTTGGCTTTGCCCGGGACCCAGGTCGGTGATGATCAGCCCCGAGACATTGCGCGACAGCTCGACGACATTGGCCGCGCCAGAGTTACGAATTTGCGCTTCACTCGTTGCGGAGACGGAGAAAGGTACATCCTGCAAATCAGTCGCGCGCTTTTGTGCCGTGACAATGATGCGCTCGAGCGGTTCGTCGGCCGCCCCTGACGCAGCAGGCGCCAACCCGATGAATGCAACGCTCCCCACGGCCGCGCCGGCCACCCATCCACTCGATTGACGCATGACATCCCCTTACATGCTTCGATTTGTACTCTGCGGCGGCTCGCATCAAGCAGATCGGCCAATCGCGGCGCAGCAGATCCATCGCGGGCCGACGCAAAACTTTCGCCTAGTGTTTCTCCTGTTAATAAATCAACGCAATTGCGGGAACACGCATGCAAATTCTTCAATAGCCGTCGCGCAGCGCGTAGTTCAATCCGCCGACGCGATACCAGCGATAACCAAACTCGGGCAGGTGAATCTTGTGCACGCCCTGCCGGTTCGCATGGCTGTCATCCACACCAAGCACATCTGCCAAGAGACCTGCGTCTTCACCTTTCAGGCGAATATCGATTTCGATCGGCTGGCCGCTAAAGTTGTGAACAACGAATACCCGCCTACCGCGCCATGAATAACAAAGCGCTAGCACCTCCGGCGCATCGACCGGGATGAGCTCCCATTCACCGTAGCCAATCTCACGGCATTCCTTGCGCGCACGAATCAGCCGGCCCATCCAGTTCAGTAAGGAGCTTGGATCACGCCGCTGATCTTCGACATTGACTTGGCGGTAACCGAAGGGCCCGTCGCGAATGACGGGATGCGACAGCCGTCCGCGTGCATTGGAAAAGCCGGCATTGCGATCATTCGACCATTGCATGGGCGTGCGCACGGCATCGCGCTCATTGAGATCGAGGTTCTCGCCCATGCCGATCTCATCGCCGTAACGGATCACCGGCGTTCCCGGCAAAGAAAACATCACGCTGTTCGCCAGCTCGACATGACGACGGTCACCCAGCATCGACGCCAGGCGGCGCCGGATGCCACGCTCGTATACCTGCATATTCGGCTCCGGACCGAAGCGCTCGAAGACCGCATCGCGCAGCGCAGGTTTGAGCCGATCGATATCGAGCTCATCGTGGTTGCGCAAAAAATTCGCCCATTGCGAATTCGGTGGAATCTTCTGAGTTTGCTGCATCGCCTTCTGCAGCGGCCGCGTGTCTGCCGTCGCCAGCGCATGAAACAAGTGCTGGTTCACATAGAAATTGAACATCATGTTGATGCCGTCGCCGGATTCACCGAAGTACTTGAGATTGTCCTTCGGCAATACGTTTGCTTCCCCGAGCAGCACGGCGTCCGCAGTACGCCATTCGATGAAATCTCGCATTTCGCTCAAGTGCTCGAAGTGCAGTTTGCGTCCACTCGTTGAGAGCGGGGCACGCTCGAGAATGAAAGGCACGGCATCGACGCGGAAGCCATCGACCCCCAGTTGCAGCCAGTACCCCATGATGCGCCTGATTTCGCGGCGCACCGCCGGGTTCTCCATATTCAAGTCCGGCTGAAACTCATAGAAGCGATGGTGGTAGTACTCGCCGGCGACGCGATCGCGAGTCCACACCGCTTTCTGCACGCCTGGAAACACCATCCCTTTGTTCCAATCGGGCGGGCGACTCTTCGACCAGAGATACCAATCGCGATAGGGCGAATCCTTGTTGCGTCGTGCGGCTTTGAACCACGGATGCTGGTCGGAGGTGTGGTTGATCACCAAGTCCAAGATGACGCGCATCCCACGCTGCTTCGCTTGCTGCATGAATTCGACGAAGTCGCCGCTCGATCCATGGCGCGGATCGACGCCGTAGTAGTCGGTGATGTCATAGCCATTGTCTCGGTTGGGCGTCGGCTGAAACGGCGCGAGCCAGATGACATCGACACCGAGCGAATCCAGGTAATCGAGTCGGGCGATCAAGCCTTCGAAATCACCGACTCCATCGGCGTTGCCGTCCATGAACGTCTCGAGATCGAGACTGTAGATGATGCAGTTCTTGAACCAGAGATCTTGAATCATGCAACGCCCCTTTCACGACATGAGTAAAGGGAATGCGGACACACGAGGCGAGCGCGTCAGCGTTTCTTCGATCGCCGACTGATGGAACGACCGACGCAATTCAACTCATGTCGGCAAAGGGTGTTCCTGCGCCGCAAGTTCTCGATCGAAATGCACCGAATTAAATGGATTGCCTGGAACCCCCGCGACGCGCGAAGCGTCGTGTTATCGGAAGACGCAAAGTTATCGGCTCGAAAAACTCCAGTCCGTTTTTTAGTTTGCTAGATTGGACGACGAGTTCGTAGAACGGAACTGAGCCCTTCCACCGCTGGATCCAACTCGATGCTGAACACTGCTTCAGACGAGCTGATGAGATCCAGCACGAAGCCCCGCCTTTCGCGACGGGGCTTCACTTTTTTGGGCGGGTGCTTCCCTCATCCAACCAACCACGCCCACAGATTCCCGTACGCGCCCGGCGCCACGAGCGCGACGAACGCCAATCCCGTAAGTGCCCCACCCAGATGCGCATCATGATTGATGCGGCCGCGCTGCTGCTTCGCGGCCCAGTACGTGTAGGCAAGATAACCAAGAGCGAACAGCGGCGCCGGAATCGGTACGGGTATGGGAATGATGAACAGCGACTGATGCGGAAAGAAAATGATCGAGGCAAACAACACTGCAGAGATCGCACCTGAAGCGCCAAGGCTCGCATAGTTCGCATCATGGCGATGTTTGAAATACGTGCCTGCGTGACTGACGAGCAAACCGGCCACGTACAAGATGACGAACCAGGCCGTGCCGATGTAGCGCTCCAGATTGAAGGCGAAAAAATAGAACGTCACCATGTTGAACAACAGATGCATGAGATCCCCGTGCACGAGGCTGCTCGTCACGAACGTGTGATATTCGTTGCGCCGGGTGATCCAGTAAGGGCGAAACAAACACGCATCGATGACCCGCGGGTTGCCATAGAGACCCACGAGGCTCGTCGCCACGGTCGCAACCAAGATCACCAAAGCTGCTGAGATTTGTACGCCCACGTTATTGTCCCGAGTCGCTGAAGTCGAAGGCGGCGAGTATGCCTGTTCTCGCCCGAGCAGACGTCGCCGTCATTCGCTCGGACTGCGCTGCACGCCGGTAGAGTCCGGCGCGAAAAGCTTTCGGACTGTGTCGAGGGTGTCGGCCTGCGCAGCGCTCTTGTCGTCGCGGTAGCGCTGCACTCGCGCCAGACGCAATGCCATCCCGCTCGGATAGCGCGGACTTGCTTGGACGTCGCTGAAGGCAATCTCGACCACCATCTCGGGCCGCACGTACACCGTGGATGCATCGCGATGCGTCTCGCGCGCGAGGAATTGCGCCGTCTGCCATTCGAGCATCGCATCGGTCAAACCTTTGAAGGTCTTGCCGAGCATCACGAATTGTCCGCTTGCCGGATCGAGCGCGCCCAGATGCAAATTTGAAAGTTTTCCCGTGCGCCGACCATGCCCCCATTCGGCGGCAAGCACGACGAGATCGAGCGTGTGGACGTGCTTGATCTTGAGCCAACTGGCGCCGCGATTGCCCGCTTCGTACGCGGCGTCGAGCGATTTCGCCATCACCCCCTCATGCCCTTGAGCGAGTACGTCGTCGTAGAACGTTTGCGCCGCGTTGAGATCGCGTGTCACGAGCCGCGCGATGAGTTGCTCGCTCGGCACGACACTCGACAGCGCCGCAAAGCGCTCGTGCGTGGGCCGCTCGGCCAAGCTCACCTCGTTCAACCGCAGACAATCGAAGTAGAACGCATGCATCGGCAGTTGTGCGCGCAGACGTTCCACATCGAGTCGACGGCCGAAGCGGCGCATGGTGGTTTGGAATGGATGCGGTCGACCCGATTCGGTGAGTGCGATCGCCTCGCCATCGAGGACGAGCTGATGCACCGGTAGCGCCTGAATCTGCGCGACGATCTCCGGAATCGCTGACGTCACTTCGTTTAGGCTGCGCGTAAAAATGCGCACCTCATCACCCAGCTTATGGACCTGGATTCGCGCGCCATCCATTTTCGTTTCGAACACGATGGGGCCGGCGATCGTCTCGAGCGATTCGGCAACGTCGACCGCAGTTTGCGCGAGCATCGGGGCGATCGGTGACATGACCTGCAATTGAAATTGCCGCAGCCCTTCGACACCCGACTCGCGGCCCACGCGCGCGATCGTGCCGAGATTGCTTTCGTACATCGCGGCGCGGCGTATTTCAGCAGTCGGCAGTTCCAAGGCCGCCGCGATTGCATCCAACATCACACCGGCCAATGCGCCTTGCCGCAACTCGCCGATCAGAAGCCGCAACAAGAACTCCTGTTCATCCGAAGTCGCCCGGCTGAAGAGATCACGCAGTACTTGCGCGCGCCGTGCTGTCGCGCCCGCCCCGCGTATCGCTTTCAAATCATCGAGCGCGCGATCGACGTCGAGAATTTCCAGCGATGGCACAGCGGCGCTCGTCGTCGCGCTGGCGCGCAGCGTCGAGACGCCGATCCCGAGCCGGCCTTGCCTCAATTCGCCTGCCAAAAACGACACGCCTGCTTCGAGCTCCTGCGCATCCAGCAACCGCAGGCACTCGGCGAGCGCTTTGATCTTTGCCAACCGCGCCGATACTGCCGCGACTTGGTTGGAGGTGCTCACGAGTGCGGCGAGCAACGTCATTTTTGCACCCGTGAATCAGGTTTGCGGCTTGGCACTCAGCGCACCTCTCATGTAGAGAACTCACTCCCCTTCGGCACTTCAACGCTTAAGCTTGCACCTGTGAAGCCCGTGAAACTGCATCGCTGGTACAACTCAGCTATTCGACGACTGCCCGCCGACATCGCGCGACGCGAGTCGCACGCGATCGACTCATCAGCCGGCCGACTTGCGAAATCGATCGCGACTCGACTTCGTTCCCGACCGGAGCTGTCGGGCATCGTGGAGCTACGCAACGGGCGCGATGCATTCGCGGCGCGGGCGCACCTCGCCGACGCGGCCCAGTACACGCTCGACATCCAGTACTACATTTGGCGCAACGACATGTCGGGCACGTTGCTGTTCGAGTCGATCCGACGCGCCGCAAATCGGGGGGTGCGTGTGCGATTGCTGCTCGACGATAACAACACCGTCGGGCTGGATGAGCTACTCGCTGCGCTTGACTCGCACCCCAACATCGAAATCCGCCTGTTCAATCCTTTCGTCTTCCGGCGGTTCCGCTTACTGAATCTGTACGATTTCGCGCGCCTCAACCGGCGCATGCACAACAAGACTTTCACAGCTGATAACCAAGTCACGATCATCGGCGGACGCAATATCGGCGATGAGTATTTCGATGCGCACGAAGAGCTCGATTTCATCGACCTCGATGTGATGGCCATCGGCCCGGTTGTCACCGATGTGTCCATCGACTTCGAGCGCTATTGGAACAGCGAATCCGCCTATCCGGTGAAATCCATCCTGCGCAAGCCGACGTACGAATCGATCGACAGCGTCGCTGCAGCGGCAGAGCGGGTAACCCGCGATCCCGCGGCGCTTGCGTATATGCGCGCGCTGCAGAGTTCGCGGTTCGTTCAAGACCTGATCGTCGGCACGCTGCAATACGAATGGGCGACTACGCTCACCTTGAGCGACGATCCTGCAAAAGTGCTCGGTCGCGCGAAACCGCATCAACTTCTCGCAGCGCGCTTGAGTGCCGCGTTAGAAGATCCAACGCGCGAGTTACAGGTGGTCACCGCCTATCTCGTGCCGACCCGGGCAGGCGCCGAGGAGTTCGCTAAATTGGCGCGCCAGGGCGTAAAGATCAGAATTCTGACGAACTCCCTCGAAGCGACCGACGTCGCCATCGTGCACGCGGGTTATGCCAAGCGCCGCAAGCGCTTGCTGCAAGCTGGCATCGAAATTTACGAACTGAAGCGCGTAACGGATATCGCGAGCTCAGGTCGCGATCGCAAACTCACCGGCAGTTCCGGTGCGAGCTTGCACGCAAAGACATTCGCGGTCGATGGAGAGCGCGTGTTCGTCGGTTCATTCAATTTCGATCCACGCTCAGCGCGCTTGAACACGGAGATGGGTTTCGTGATCCACGATGCACCGCTTGCCAGCCGCGTCGCTGCAGCATTCGCGTCCGACATCCCGCAACGCAGCTACAAGGTCGAACTCTCCGAGAACGGCCGCTTACGCTGGATCGAACAACGTAATGGGCAGACAATCGTGCACAAGCGTGAACCCGGCGCACGCACACTGCACCTGCTCGGGCTCTACGTGCTGTCGAAACTGCCGATCGAGTGGTTGCTATGAGGAGACGCAGTTAGCGGTTAGCGGTGCTCGATGATGCGTTGGCGCGAGGATTTTCGCGCCGCTGCGAGCCCCAACAATCCCAGCACCGGCCACCAGCCGAACGAACCGCCACCGCCTTCGCGCGAATGTGAGACTCCACCTCCGCCTGCGGGCGGCGGCGTATTGATCACCTGATCCCGCGAGCCGTCTTCGAGTGGGATCTGCGCCAGTTCAGGACGTTCGCTGCCCACCGATGCGATCAGCCGTTCGCTCGCGGCATCGTACAAATCGATCTGCACATCGTAGTACGCGGTCGGATAGCCGCTGATCCAATCGACATCGAGCGCATAGGCATCAGCCGACCCGCTCGTTTCGACCCACCAATCCTCGGTGACGTACTCCTCGATCCACTCACCGCCCCGTGCACGCACCCACACTCGCGCGAACACCAGGCGCGGCTCATAGTCAGCGTGTGGATCGAAGGTGATCTGAAAGCGCGAATAATGACCATCACGATCGTCGTCGGTGATCAGATCGGTGTAGACCGCGCCGATGCTGTAACCGGGAATTTCGATCGGCACGTCGAGGCCGATTTCCTCGAGCGGCAAATAGCTGAGCGCACCGCTATCCAAAGGTCCGAGCGTTGCGACGATGCCCGCGTACCCGGACTCGTAGAGATCGATCAAGACATCGTATTCACCCGTGGGATAGCCCGCCTCGAGCCGGGTCGTGACGTAGTAATCGTCGCTGCCGGATTGGCCGTAAACCCAAAAGTCATCGGTCTCGCGATACAAGTACCAGTCGCTTTCGCCGGCGCGGCGCAAGTACAACCGCGCGTACACCAACGCATCGCCGACCCGCACGTCCGCATCGAACCGCACGCGAAACTCGCTGTGATAGCCGTCGCCGTCACGATCCTGACGCAGCGTCGTCACTGCATCGTAGATGTAGAAGTAATCCTTGCGCGCCGATAGCGTGGCGGCTCCACGCTTGGCTTTCACCTTTAGCGGCGCGCGCTTCGCTTCCACGTGATGTCGTGCTTTGGCGCCCGACTCCTGCGGCACATGAACGCCGCGTGAATACTGCGCACTGCGGTTTTCATCCAGTCCGACGCCGGCGTCGGCCACCTTCCCTTCTGCGGCATATCCGATGATCGGTGCGACACACAGCGCACTTGCGATTAAACCCCACGTTGCGACCCGATTCATGGCGTTCTCCCGATTAACGCCTCTATCTCAACGTAACCGGGCTTAATCCAAAGTGAATGGATCTTCGGCCGACTGGGAGTGTGCTCGAGGAGAAAGTCGCGTCGTCCAGCGGCGAATGATTCCAGGTGGTCAGTTCCCGACCCCGATCTTCTCTTCGCTGCGCAGCTGCTTCGTCAACGACTCGCACCCCTGATTCCATTCGAGCGCCCACTGCGGCAAGGGCGGCGATTGGTGTTGTGCGCCGATGGCATCCAAGAACACTTGCGGCGGGACGGATCCTTGTGGCCCCTTGAACACGCCGCGTATCGCGACGACGCCGAGCACGCGGTTCTCACGAACGAAACGATGCTCCATGAAGCCCCAGCGCTCGTCCCAGCCCAACATCCGTGTATGAATCTCGAACTTTTGGAAGGGCTTCAGATCACGCCGAAACTTCGCGACCGCATCGCCGACGATCGGCACGGCACGCAGCTCGCGCGCTGCGCGCACCGCACCTGAGCGAAGGAACCAATGCATGCGCGAGATATCGGCGAGCGCCAGGTAACGCCCGTTATTGACGTGCAGGTTCAAATCCAGATCGTTCGGCCACACATGCATGCGGATGCACGTTGAACTCAGTAGATCGATGCGCGGCTGACCGATAGAGCAGAGCCCGGCGCGAAAGAGACGTAGCCAAGGAAACATAAGGTGAGTTGACGGTTGACGGTTGACGGGCAGAGTCTTCGCGCCTGCGCTGCGGCGGAACAACGTGGTGGAGCTGCTCACTTTCGCTGAGCGGATGAGACGAACTTTGCACGAGGTGTCGTATGGATTCCAAGTTCTGGCTTGAACGCTGGGCAAAGCACGAAATCGGTTTTCACCAGTCGAGCATCAACCCGTATCTCGTTGAGTACTGGACGCCGCTCGATGTGCCTATCGATGCAACAGTATTCGTGCCGCTTTGCGGAAAGACACTCGATATGCGTTGGTTGCAGGAGCGCGGGCATCCGGTCATCGGGGTGGAAGTCGCCCGTACGGCATGCCAGGAATTCTTTTCCGAATGGGGCGTCGAACCTGAGGTCACTCAATCAGGAAAGTTCGAACGCTTTTCGGCACAGGGCATCACGCTATTGTGCGGCGACTTCTTCGGCCTGACGCGCGCTGACTTACAGGATGTACGCGGTGTGTTCGATCGCGCTGCATTGATCGCCCTGCCGCCGCCGATGCGGCGCAAGTACGCTGCGCACCTGCGCGAGATCCTTCCCGACGGCACCACGCTGTTACTCGTTGCACCTGAGTACGATCAAGGCCAGATGAAGGGTCCGCCCTTCGCCGTCGGCCTGGACGAAATTCGCGAGCTGTTTTCTGGCTGGGCGATCCAGCCGCTTGCATCGAATGACGTGACCGATTCGGACGATGCCGCTCGATTCCGCCAACGCGGCTTAACGCGTCTTGTCGAGCATGTGGTGCGAATCGATGTCGCTAGATGAAGATGAGAGCACTCGGTGCAAGTCGCCGCGTTTAGCGGCGTTCGCGCTGCATGACCAGCAGATCCAAGCTGTCTGGCTCACGTACGCCGAGCGACGTCAGAATCGCATGCGCCTGACCCCGATGATGCGTCTGATGATTGAACAAATGCGCCAACGTTTCATGTCGGCGTTGTTCATGGTGCGCTCCGTTCAGCGTGCGGTAGCTCCACGATTGCTCCAGCTGCTCGTCGGACAAGCTGCCGACGTACGCGATGATCCGTTCGTCCATCTGTTGCCGCGCCGCGTGCAACGATGAGAAATCCTCGCAAACGATGGCATCGAGTCGTTGGGGAAATCCGCCAACGCCGGTCAAGCGATGCATCCAGATGAGATCAGCCACCAAGAGATGATTCAGCGTGCCATGCAGGCTCTTGAAGTATGCGCCGACGTCGCGTTGATACTGCTCATCCGATAGGCGGCCTGCCATGCCATACAGCCGCGCATTCGCCCAGGTGTTGTAGTCGGCCATCATCACGAAGTGCGTCTTCATGGATTCATCTCTCGCGCTATGCCACGAACACGGGACGCGCTTAGTGCGCGTGCTGCGAAGCGCCATCACCTTTCTGGTAGCCGCGCAGATGCACGTAGTGAGCAATTTGCTCGGCGCTCAGCAGTTTGCGTTGCTCGATATGTGCATTGAGATGCACACCACGCAGCTTCGCCAGAAGCTCGCCGATCGGCTCGAGTGCCGCCGCTAAACCTGCCTCGGTGATGCTTTCCGAACGAAATAGTCGCTCCAGCTGAGCCTCGGCATCCACCAGCTGTGCGCCGAGCGCTTTTGCCCGCGCTTGCATACGCGCATGAATCTGCCGCGTCGCCTGGAGTTGAGCGTCCGTTAGCTTCAACTCCGATGCGAGTTCGAGCACGTGCGCGGGCCCCGGATAGCGATTCAGTTCGGCAGCTTTTCCAAATCCAAGGCCCTTACCCGCTAAGAGCCCTTCGATCTCCGCGGGTGCCAGCGCCTTGATCTCACGCTCTTCCTGTCCCGCGTAGGGCGCGGTGGGAGCCGTGTCGGCGGTCGATGCAGCGGCCGACGCAATGACGAGAAGCAGGCTGGAAAGATTCATGTCGAAGGCCAGTAGTGAGCGTCGGAGGTAGCACGCGCGCCGAAGATCGCCTGCCCGACACGTACGATCGTCGCGCCTTCCTCGATGGCAATCTCGTAATCACCGGACATGCCCATCGACAGCTCTTGCAGATCGATGCCATCCGGTACTTCTTGGCGCAAGCGGTCCCGCAGTTCACGCAAACGTACGAAGCATTCGCGTACGCGCGCAGCCTCGGTCGACAGCAAGGCAAGCGTCATGAGACCGCGAACCCGCAGCGTCGAAAATCCCGGCAGCGCTTTCAGAAAAGCCGGCACCTCATCAGGCGCCAAGCCAAACTTGCTCGCTTCGCCCGAGGTGTTGACCTGCACGAACACATCTAGCGCTCTACCCTCGGTCTGCAGGCGTCGATCCAGCGCTTCGGCCACACGCAAGCTATCGAGCGCCTGGAACTCAGCCGCGCAACGCGCGACCAGCTTGGCTTTGTTGGTCTGCAAGTGTCCAATCACCGACCAACGCAGATCAGTCAGATCCGCCATCGCCTCCCATTTTTGATAAGCCTCCTGCGGCTTGTTTTCGCCGAACCAGCGACAACCGGCGGCATGTGCCTGACGAATCGTGTCTTCGCTCTTGGTCTTACTCACAGGCAACAAGCGCACGCTTGCCGGATCGCGTCCAACCCGCTCACAGGCCGCGGCAATCCGCGCATGAACCGCGGCGAGGTTGTGGCGAATGTCCTCGACCGATTCAGCTTGCGGCCAACGACCGTGCTGATCGTGGAGCGTGCGGGTATTCAGGGGGCGTTGATTCATTGTGTAAGTCGTGGCGGGTCGACAGGAGCGAAGCGAAAGCACTTCGCGAAGCGATCGATATTTTACGCTAGCTGGTCAGGGTCAGTGGTACGAAGCCAGTGACCGGCTTCAATCGCAGTTCCGCCATTCGATGATGGCGAAGCCGATGCGCTCGATTTCAGCTTCGACTGCCGATGAGGCAATGGCGGCGTGACAGAAGCGACATTCCTCAGTGTTCAGCGCGTCAGGCGACACGCCTTTGGCCTCTAGGTAACGACGACCATGGGCCAGGACCACTTCGCGCGATTTAGCTTCTGTTTCGTCACGAACAATGATGTCGAAGCCCATTTCCCGGCCGTCGTCTCGAAGTACCCGCGCCTCGAAGACCGCAATGTTCATGACCGCCCGCTATTGCGACCACTGTGGATTCCAGACGACTTCCCACAGATGTCCGTCCGGATCTTGAAAGTAACCCGAATAACCACCCCAAAAGGTATCGTGCGGCGATTTGACGATCGCTGCGCCGGCCGCGGCGGCCTGCGACATCACGGCATCGACCTCGGCTTTCGAAGCTACATTGTGACCAAGCGTCATTTCCGTTGGACACGCGTCGCTCATGGAAAGCCCCGTATCGTGAGCGATGCTCTTGCGAGGCCAGAGCGCCAAACGCAGGCCGGGCTGTAGATCAATGAACACCACCGCGCCGTGCTCGAACTCCTCTCCGGCGATCCCATCAGTCGCAAGACCCAACCCATCGCGGTAGAACCGCAACGACGCTTCAAGATCGTTCACGCCGAGAGTGATAACGGTGATTCGGGGCTTCATGTAACTCTGTTGGGAAATTTTGGTAAACGCCGCGCGCTTCGCCCATTGCGGTGTTAGCTCGTCGCGACCGTCGAACGATGAGCCGCCGCATCGAACGCGATCATACGCCAGCGCGATGCGCACCTTTGAAGTTCACTTCATCAACGGATAACAAGCGTCTACGTATTTCTATCGTGATATGCGCGAAGCGCATGCTGATGGCGATCGTATATCGAGTCGGTCTGAAAAGCGGTGCTAGCATCGGCGGACTGCTTGCTTGGGCGAGCACACAACAGCAACGATTACAGGGGAAGCGCATGAGTGGTATCGATCGACGTCAGGTTCTCATGTCCGGTGTGGCGTTGGGTTCGGCTGCATTCAGCGCGAGTGTTTCAGGTGCCGCTGCCACGTCTTCTTCGGCACCCGTTGCCGGAGCCGTCCACAAAGGCTCTCCGCTTTATCCGGCAGAAGAATCCAATCCGCTCGATGCGAAGATCGTCGCGTTTACCACGGTCTCTCCGGACGTCGATGCGAGCATTCGCTTCTACCGCGAGGCCATGGGGTTCGAACTCCTGGATGAGGGCAAGCTGCAAGGTCCGGTCTCGACTGCGCCTGGTGCAGGCAAGCCCGGTCGCCGCTATGCCCATGTCGGACTGCCGAAGGGCACACGCGGAGCGCCGGTGCGGATTCTCGAAGCGCCGCCCGGCGCGAAACCGATTCGACCGCGGCCCGGCGCGGAAACTTGGGACCCAGGACTGTTGTGCATGGAAGGTGGCGCGCGTGATCCCGCCGAGTCTTACCATGCGCTCAAGCGTCTCGGCACGCCATCCATCTCCTCACCGCGCTATTACCCGTTCCGCGGTGCTGGCCGCCCGTTGGATCCGATGAGCTATGCGCCTTTTGGACCAGGCGGCGAACAGATGTTCATTACCGCCAATATCAGCAATGAACGGCCCGAGTGGAAAGAGCCGGGCATTCACTCGATGCCGAGCAACGCCGCGATCGTCAGTCTCGATCAACGGCCCGTCGAAGAGTTTTACCTCAACGCGCTCGGACTTCGACGCACGACGCTGCTGGCGTGCCAGCAACGCAACTGCAATGAACTCATTGGCGCGCCTGCGGATGCGAATTTCTTATGGGGCGTGCTGGGCGCGGGCGTGTCGATCGAAGTGTGGGAATTTCGAGTGCCCGAAGGCAAGGTCTACCCGACATCGCTCGATGCCACTGGTCTTGCGATGCTGACGATCAGAGTGAAGGATCTCGGTGAGTGTCGCCGCATGTGGCGCGCCGCGGGAATCGAGCCTGTCGGCGAAGGTGCGCTGCCGCTACCCGGCCAAGCGACGCCGCGCGGCTTCACTTTGCGCGGCGCCGTCGGCGAACTCGTCGAGGTCATCCAAGCTTGAAGGGATGCGCGCAGCGCAGTGCGTCTTCTCTCATCGTGCGCTGCGCGGTTGGATCGTCGAATGATCGCTGCGCTTCGGCTACGGGAACGAAAGCTCGAGACCTCCCGATACGGTCACTAACTGACCGTTGATCGGTTCGGCGGCATCGGACAACAAGTACGCCGCCATGCGCGCGACTTCATCCACTTGCCCCACGCGGCCGAGCGGCGTCTTTGGTTCGATCATCGCTCGAAACGCGGCGGCGCCTTCGCTGCCGAGCGACTGCTCGACGCTTTCGCTCCAAATGAAGCCCGGCTGCAGCGCGTTGATACGAACGTTTGCGGTTTGCTCGCGCATCGCATTCGCAAAGCCCAGCGTCAAGCCGATCGCGCCCGCCTTCGAAGTGCCGTACGCGGCATTGCCAGGACCTGCACGTAAACCGGCAACGGATGACACGTTCACGATGCTGCCGCCGGACTGACGCATCGCCTCACCCGCGTAGGTCATGCCGAGCACGCATGCGCGATAGTTGACGGCCAGCAGAAAGTTCAGATCTTCAGTCGTGAGTTCCGTGATGGGACGATGTCTCGATTCGCCCGCATTGCTCACCAGACCATGCAACGCACCGCGCGATGCAACGATGGCTTCGATCGCCGCTCGCCAGTGATCCGCGCTCGTTACATCGAGCGGCACCACCATGCCGTCGCCACCGGCGGCGCGCACCTGCGACAAGGTTTCTTCAGCAAAAGGTAACTTGCGCCCACCGACCGCGACGAACGCGCCGAGACGGCCCAATTCGATTGCCGTTGCACGTCCGATACCCGACGTGGCGCCGGTCACGAGCACGGTCTTGCCGGCTAGATCTTCGCGCGCTTCGTGCGTCGTTCCGCTCGCCGATAACACGAGTTCTGCACCGGTCATGAAACTGCCGCGCTCGTCGCTCAGCACGCCCAGCGCGGCGGTGAAATGCGCTTCGCTGACCTGCGCATCGAACATCAATCGATTGAGGCGCAACCGCAGACCTTGTTTAGCGGCATCGAGCACAACGGCCTGAGATCCGATGCGCATGGCTTGCCATTCGCCTTCGCACAGTGCGCGGTCTTCACTATTCGTCGTGGAACGCGCCGCTTGCAGCACGACGATGCCGTCGCCGCGACGTTGCATGAGCTGATAGGCGTACTTCATCGCAAGCCACGGTGCGATGATGTTGGCCTTCATTGCTGCATCGACACCCAGCGCGGCGGATCGCTCCGGCGCTGCGTGAATCAAGACGCCGACGTTTTCTGCTGCGTCCTGCAATCGGGTGCAGAGCGCTTGCCACGACGCTTCGTTGGCAAGTTCCAACGCAGCGACTTCGACGTTTGAAAATCCCTGCAAAGAGTCCGCTGCCGGGCTGCCCGGCGTGACGACCGCAATGATCTTGCGCGTTTGCGACGCGAGCCGCCGCACGCTCCAAAGCCCATAACGGCTGTCGGCGTTGGTAATCACCGCAGTGTGATGTTGCAAAGCCATAAGACCACCGACACTACTTGAGGCACGCCCGACTCTAGGTCACGTGCGATGCACATTCCATTTTGAATGCGGGTGGATTTTCACTAGACGAACAAACGAGGCCGGCCCCGCTAGTTCTCACGGTCGACGCGCGCCAGAATGAGTCATTCCGCACGCTTTATCGGGAGATTGCACGCTATGGCCGACCGCGATGCTCTTGTATTCGACTGCGCAGTGCTGGTCGACACTGAGAGTGTCACGCCTGAGCGTTTCGCTTTCGGCGCCGATGCGCCGGTCGAGGTACGACCGCTGCGGAAGTTTCCCGACGGTACGCTGCGCAGCGGTTTGCTGCAGTTGCCCCGCGTTTGGACGAGCGGCCGACTTCGCGTTCGCACGGCAATGCAAATCTTCGTACGACGCGGTCGCATCACCTTCGACGGCCGCACCTTGGATGCGAATGCTTTCATCGTCGTACCTGCAGGAAGCGTCGTGCCTGTCATGACATCGGCTGCAGATACCGAGCTGCTGATCATCCTCGACGCAGGTCAGGCATTCGAGCCGCTGTCGACCGATTCGCTATCTGACGGTCGACCCTTGATCATCATCGACGATGTGTTCGCGATCGAACCCATCGTGCCGGTCATCGCCGGGGTTCCCCTCGTGGGCTTCGAACGTCGCGTGCTGTGGCAGGATTCCGCCACCGGCGCAGACACACGCTTGCTGCGCATTCCTGCTGGATTTACTGGCGGCGGCCCGAACTGGCATTCGGTGAATGAGGAAATCTTCTGTCTCGATGGTGAGATCGAACCCTCGCTCGGCAATACGATGTCAGCCGGTTGGTTCCTGTGGAATCCAGCACGCAGCGTTCATGGTTTCCATGAAACAAGTCGTCCGGGCTGCGTATTGTTGGAATGGCACGATGGACCGTGGGATCTGATCAAATTCCGACAGGAAAACCCCGAGTCGCAGGTACGGACCGGGTCGCGTTGACACCCTTCGCCGCTCCATGGTCTTCTCGATGGAGATGAAACCACCCGCTTCGAACGATGAAGGCGGAGTCATTCGCTCCGTTTCGCGAGGCATTGCTGTCTTGCAAGCGATCAATCGGTTCGGCTCGCTGACGCTATCCGAACTCGCAGATCACCTCGGCCTGCCTCACCCCACCGTCTCTCGTATCTTGCGAACGCTGCAAGAGCAGGGACTCATCGAGCGACATCCCTCGCATCGCAACAAGTATCGGCCGACCGCGCTGGTGCAAACGCTGTCATACGGCTACCAGAACGACGATCGTTTGGTCACCACGGCTCGGCCGCATATCGTCGAACTCACGCACAAGCTGGGTTGGCCGATTTCCATCGCAACGCGCGTTGGCAAGTCCATGGTCGTGCGTGATTCAACGAGTGCGATCACATCGCTCACGTTCAACAATTACTACCCAGGCTGGCAGGTGCCGCTGCTGACCTCGGCCTCGGGCAAAGTGTTCCTCGCTTTCACCGATTCGCAGTCGCGGCAATTGTTGTTGGCGCCGCTCGATAACTTCGAACGCGAACGGGTCACGACCGAATGCGAGAAGATCAAAGCCGACGGCTATGCAGCCGTGGCGCGCACACAATATTCGTTGAACCCCGGCATGACCTCATCGATCGCCGTGCCGCTGTTCGAAGGCAACATGCACCTCGGTTCATTGGCGCTAGTTTTCTTCGCACGATCCATGTCGATCGAGGATGCCGTGGCACGCTGCCTGAGACCGCTGCGGGAAACGGCGCGCATCATCGGTGAAGAGATGGCTCGAGAGTCCTTGGCCGCTCGGAATAAAGCAGGCACGCGGCTGCCTCCGCACCGCTGATCCAACTGCCTCATGCCCGCGTCAACGCTCCGTGACGCAATCCAAAGCCATCCGCTGACGACGTTATATTCGCTGTCCGCCAAATACCCATTTACCTTGGCGTAGATGCGAATCAGGCGCGCGGTTGCCCGCACGCCTGATTCCGACTCACTGCCAATTCGCGTTAGAACTCCTTCGACACGCGTAAGCCGAAGGTACGCTTCGCCGGGGCGACGATGTACTCACCGTTCGGCTGGCTTGGGCTGAAGTTGCCGTAGTAACGCGTGAAGTCCGGCGTCAGATCGTCGAACACGTTGTCCACGTACACGATCGCCGTCCAACCGTCGAGGTTCATGCCGACACGCGCATCCACGACCGTCTTGTCGTCGATCTCGACGCGATTGTCGAAACGTGCGAAACGCGATGAGCGATAGCGACCGGACAGTTCAGTGAAAACCGATGCTGCCGCGAAGTCATGCTCGTAGCGCACATCCGCAGACACCGAGTGCTTCGCCACCAGCGGCATGACATTGCCGCCGAACTGACGGTTGTCAGGCGAGGCAGGCGCCGGGAACACATCGCGCGCCAGGAAGTCCTCGAACTGCGAATCGGTGTACGCGTAGCGCAGACCGAGCGTCAGCGCGTCGGTTGCAAGCGCCTGCACGGCAATCTCTGCACCCTTCACCGTCGCCTTATCAGCATTGATGATGTAGTTCAGGCTGACCGCCGTCGCGGTCGGACACTCGCCTTCAGGGCCGAACGGGCTTGCCGTGCCGTAGCAGATCGTCGTGACCTGCACGTCGCGCCAATCCGAGTAATAGACCGCAGCTTCGAGATTCACGCGACGATCGAACAACGATGCCTTCGTGCCCAACTCATACGTCCAGATCTTCTCCTGGCCGAACGGACGCAGATCCTGACGAACTTGACCCAAGTTGAAGCCGCCCGGCTTCGTGCCCTTGGCGATGCTTGAATAGATGTTCACATCGTCGGTGAGCGCGTAACGCACGCTCAAGCGCGGCAGCCAGCTATCAAAACTTTCGCGACCGCGGAAGTTGATATCTGTCGAGCCTGTCTGCAACAGAATGTTGTAATCCGTTGCCGCGCGCGCCTCGATGGTTTCGTGGCTGTAACGCATTTCACCCGAGACTGTCAGCGCGTCGGTCACGTCGACTTCCACGGCGCCGAAGGCAGCATATGTACGCGTATCTTGCGCGGACAATCGGCCCGGGATGTTGGCGCGCGTGCCCGTAACGAACGGTTGTGCACCCACGAAGCGCGTGTAATCGGTCTCTGCATACTCTTCGTCGAAGAAGTAGCCGCCGATCAGCGCGCGCACCGAATCACCCTCATACGTCACACGCAACTCTTGGCTGATCTGCTGCAGGTCCGTATCGAAATCGAAGATACCCACGCAGTCGCCAGGCAGACAGTTGAGCAGACCACCCGGCAGCAAGGTGCCCGCCGGTTCGTTCACCGTCTTGGTGTCGAAGTCGAACTCGATCCAGGAGTCGACCTTGTTCAAACCCGTCAACGATTGCAGCGAGATGGTATCGGTGATCTCGTACGATGCATCGACGACCGCGCGCACCGTCTCCGACTGGTTACCCGCGTAGCGGATGTTCGACGAAATGCCGACCCGCGACTCATCGAACTCATCCTCGCCGATGCGATTGACGCCGAATGGCGTGACGTCTGGACGCTGCATGACGTAACCCGCGCCCGGATCGATACTTTCATCGATGTAGCTCAGACGCGTCTTGACCTCCCACACATCACCTTCGAACAACAGCGTACCGCCGAAGCCCTTGGTCTCATTGCCGCCGAGGTGGCGACCATTGCCCGGATTCTCGTAGTAGCCGTCGAACTGGTCGTACATGGCCGAGAACTTGCCGGCGATGTTGTCGGTCAATGGGCCGGTCACGTGCAACGAAGCTTCGGAGCGACCGTGATCACCCACGCCCAGCGACACCTTGGCGCCCGGCGTGAATTCGGGATCGCGGCTGACGAACTGAATCGCACCGGCGAATGCGCTGCGGCCGAAGTACACCGCTTGCGGTCCCTTCACCACTTCGATGCGTTCGAGATCCATGAGTGCTGCCGCGGTCTGCGAGCCGCCGCCGCCGATGATCGTGTTGAGCGACACGCCGGTCACGTCGAGACCATCGACGATCACGGCCACGTTTGATCGGCCTTCGATCAGCGAGATGCCGCGAAGGCTGGGGCGCATGTCTGCGGGAGACGCGCCCTTGTCGAACTCGAGCCCAGGCGTCAGCGCAGCAACCGAGTTGACACTGTTGACGTTACGCTCTTCGATCGCAGCAGAGCTGATCGCGTCGATTGCGACTGGCACGTCGGACAAGCTCTCTGCGCGTCGACGGCTGGTAACGGTAATTTCTTCGAGAGTCACTGCCGCAGGTGCACCCTGGGCCGACTCCACCACGTCTTGAGCAAGCGCGCCCGACGGTCCGATCAGGACGGTCAACAGCGACCCTGCGACAAAGGAATGTGAGCAACGCATCGAATATCTCCAGTGGATTGTCTATCGCGTAAGTGCGCTTTGCTTAATCAGCGCCTTTGCTAGCCAGAGGTTCAGCACGACCTGCATACGGCACGTCGCGTTTTCCGTAGCGCCGTACCCGAATGTTTGCTTGCTCGCCGTGACCCGCGAATCCTTCCAGCGCGCACAAGCGCGAGCAGTACTCCCCAACCATTGCGGAAGCTTCGTCCGTAAGCACTTTTTGATAAGTACATGTTTTGATGCACTTGCCGACCCACAGGCCGCCGGTGTAGCGCGCGGCTTTGCGAGTGGGCAGCGTGTGGTTGGTGCCGATCACCTTGTCGCCATACGACACGTTGGTCCGCGCACCGAGGAACAAGGCGCCGTAGTTCGTCATGTTCTTCAGGAAGTAGTCCGGATCGCGCGTCATCACCTGTACGTGTTCCGAGGCGATGTCGTCAGCGACCCGCACCATCTCTTCATCGCTATCGACGACGATGACTTCGCCAAACTTCTCCCACGACTGCCGCGCGATCTCCGCGGTGGGCAGCACCGTGAGCAAGCGATCCACCTCGGCCAGCGTGTCGCGCGCGAGTTTTTCTGAAGTCGTCAGCAGCACAGCTGGGCTATCCGGACCATGCTCGGCCTGGCCCAACAAGTCGGTGGCACACAATTCGCCATCAGCGCCGACTTCGTCTGCGATCACGAGCGTTTCGGTCGGACCCGCCAGTAAGTCGATGCCGACGCGGCCGAACAATTGGCGCTTCGCTTCTGCGACATACGCGTTACCTGGACCAACGACGATGTCCACCGGCGCGATGCTCGCAGTGCCGATCGACATTGCGCCGATCGCTTGAATACCGCCGAGTGCATAGATTTCGTCCGCGCCAGCCATCGCCTGAGCTGCGATGATCTGCGGCGACAACTTGCCCTTGTATGGCGGCGCACAGGTGATGACGCGCTTCACGCCGGCCACCTTCGCCGTGATGATGGACATGTGCGCTGACGCAAGCAGCGGATACTTACCGCCCGGCACATAGCAGCCTGTTGCGTTCACGGGCAGATTCTTGTGGCCGAGAATCACGCCGGGCAGCGTCTCGACTTCAACGTCCTTGAGACTGTCGCGCTGCACCTGCGCAAAACGGCGCACTTGCGTTTGGGCGAACTCGATATCGTGACGATCCTGCGGCGATAACGACTCGACGCACGCGTCGATCTCGCTCTGCGTCAGCCGATAACTGTCACGATCCCATTGATCGAACTTCACCGACAGATCACGAATCGCTGCGTCGCCGCGCGCTTCGATATCAGCCAGTGTCTGCTCGACGACTTCACGAACTTTGCGGTCCGCATCCTGCTTGGTCTGCTGATCGGCACCGCGCTTTAACCATCGAATCATGTTTGTCTCAGTGATCTTGGGTGGACGGAGATGACCATTTGCGCTCGAACGCCCAGACTTCTTCGAAGCCGATGAGCTGACAGAAGCGCTTGAAGTCGAATAGAGGCAGGCCTGGGCAAATGCCCTCGCCATGCTCTTTGAGGTGAGCCAGCGCTTCGTACGAAGCCGCTGCTGCGGCGAGAGCCGTCATCGCTGGAAAGATTGCGAGCGAGAAGCCGAGCTCCTGCAGTTCACTGACCGGCAGAATCGGCGTGACACCGCCGGAGGCCATGTTGGCGAGCACCGGCTTGCCGAACTCGGCGCACACTTTGCGCATCTCTTCCTTCGACGTAAGCGCCTCGGGGAACAACACATCGGCACCCGCCTCGGCGTACGCTTCCAGACGCCGCATCGTGCCGTCCAAGCCTTCGCTTTGACGCGCGTCGGTGCGCGCGATGACGACCATGTTCCTGTCGCTGCGCGCATCGCAGGCCACTTTGATCTTCTCGACCATGACCTCGAGCGGCACGATGCGTCGGTACGGTGTGTGACCGCACTTCTTGGGAAACTCCTGATCTTCGATCTGGATCGCCGCCACACCCGCCTTCTCGTAGGCGCGGACGGTGTGGTGCACGTTGAGAAGTCCTCCGTAGCCCGTGTCGGCATCGGCGATCACGGCCTTGCCGGAGGTTTCGACCAGCGTAGCCATCCGATCCGCCATCTGCGTCACCGATGCGATACCTGCATCCGGCAGACCGAGTGCTGAGGCGACCAACCAATAGCCGGTGCCGTAAACGACTTCGAAACCGACATCCTTGGCGAGCACCGCGGTGATCATGTCGTGGATACCGGGCGCGACGAAGAACTCGCGGTTCTTGAGCTTGTTGCGCAGCTTTTCGCGGTGTGCAGCGTGACTCATGATTCACTCGAGCGCGCGCCAAAGTTGACGTACACCAGCGCACCGCTGCGGCTCGTCATGACTTTGGGGAAGGTTCCGCGAGGACGGAACGTGTAGAAGTGCTTGCGCATCGACTGACCGTCGAGCTCGAGTTCGCCGTCGAAGACGAACATCTCGAGATAGTCGTTCGGCAAGGTGTCCGCGGGATTGCCCGACCATCCACCCGGGAAGCGCACGAACGCCGTACCTTCGCGAGTGCGTGGATGAATGCTGAGTTCACACCATTCGACTGCGCGCTCGCCGCCAGCCCATTGCACCGGCGTCATGCCGGGATCGTTCAATGGATCGACAAACGCCACGACACGACGTGCTGGTGACACACCATCGACGGGATAGATGTCATCCGCCGCAGGTTCGGGAACGAAACTGAAATCGAGATCGTGCTCCACCCGCGACAAGAACCAGGATTCTTCCGGCACCGTGCTCTTGAAGCCGTGCACGCAATGCGGCGGATGGAAAAGGTATGAGAGCGGTTTAATCCAACGCCTGCTGTCGAAACTGAAGTTTCCCTTAACACCTAAGAGTTCTTCGTACGTCGAGTGGTAGTGCGCAACCTCCGGCGCCGTATAACCATCGGCAGGATCCATACGCTGTAACGCAGTGCGCGCACCGCTTTCGGGATCGCGATTCAGCAATTTGGAATACAAACCGGGCGGACCCAATGGCTGCCACGGCATCGCATCGACATCGAGAATCTCTGTTAATGGCCGCATATCTTTGCCCTCGTGCAACGAGTGCAAGGAACTTACGCAGCATTTGTTCGCCAGACAAACATTGCGCGACCAACTTTTCACGTAGCGAACAAACAGTCGATTCGCGGTGGCACGCGCTTCAGCCGCGAACCTATATTGATCTTGGAAAACACGCCTATGTGGACAGCATTCGACAAAGCAAACCGTTCGGGTTGGTTGATCGTCACAGCGTTATTGCTCGTGATGATCGTCATCCATGGAACGATCACCTCAGCACTGCCGACGCTTGATACGTCATTGCTTGCAGAGCTGGGTATTTCGCGTGCCGATCTGAAGTTTCGCGAATCGATCTTTTTGCTTTCTTCCGGTTTGTCCGGGCTCGCGATTGGCTTTGCGATTCAATATGTATCGCCGCGACTCATCGTGTTGTTTGGCTTATTCGGCCTGTCGGGCGTTCTCTTTCTATATAGCCGCGCTGAATCGATTGGCGAGCTGTACGCGCTGTACGCATTGCTCGGACCTTGTTACGCCAGCGCGCACGTCGTGATCGTCGTCGTACTCGTGCGGCAATACTTCGCTTCGCATCGAATCCTCGCCACGTCTGCGGCGCTGTCGGGCACGAGTTTGGGTTCTGCGGTGCTTCCAGGCATCGCTGTTTTTCTGAATGAGAGCGCCGGTTGGCGCAGCGCGCTTGATCAACTGATGCTGTTGCCGCTGCTGATCACACCGATCGTTGCCTACTTGTTGTTTCGACGCTCGCCCATCGCCGCTATCGGCGAAGAGAAACCGGAACAACCACGCAGCGGCAGCGTGCGCCATGACATCAAGCGCTCGCCGCTCAATCTCTTTCTGCTTGCGGCCGCAACGTTCGGTGTGTTCTTCGCATCGACGTCCATTCTGCTCAATCTCTTTCTTTACATGAGCGACATCGGCATGCGCCCGCAGCTCGCCGCTGCAGGCCTGAGCACCGTGTTCGCAGTGGGATTGTTCGCCAAGGTCATCGTCGGTGCTGCCGCAGAACGCTGGGGATTGCATCGCGTCTGGCTGAGTCAACAAGGCGCACTGTTAATCGGCGCCATCTTGCTTACGTCCGCGGTGCCCGCTTTCGTTTTCCCGAGCCTCCTACTCATCGGTCTCGGTTGGGCCGGGTGCTTTGTTCTCACCCAGGTCACCATCGCCGATTACTTCGCCGGTCCAAAGCTCGCGCGCATGACCGGTGTTTTCATCGTCTTCGAAGCCATTGCGTCGGGATCCGGCGTGTGGGTCGGCGCTCATCTGCGCGACCTCTTCGGCTCCTATACACCTGCTTTCATCTTGAACTGCTCGATGATCGTCATGGCGCTCATTGCCGGCGCCCTGTTCACGCGTGCGCAACTCGCGCCCGCCGCGAACACGATTCAATTGAGCGCGTCACGCACTTAGCGAAACAGCGGAGAAGGAATGGATCGTACCGAGGTACTGGTGGTGGGCGCAGGTCCCGCCGGAACAGTAGCAGCCTATCGCCTGGCTCAGATGGGAGTGGACGTCACGCTCTGTGAAGCGGGCGATTCGTGCGCCGAAGACCTGCGAGCATCCACGATTCATGCGCCCACGCTGGCGATGCTGGATGAACTCGGCATTGCCGATGCACTCATTGCTCGTGGCCTGAAAGCTCCGATCTACCACTGGCGCGACCGGCGTACCGGCGATGTCATCGCGTTCGATACGAGCGAAATTGCGGATCGCTGCCGCTTTCCCTATCGCTTGCAATGCGAGCAGTACTACCTCGCGATGGCGCTGGCGGAACGCCTCGAAGCGCATCCACAAGCCAAGATGCGCTTTTCGCATCGCGTCGTCGGCGTCAGACAGAACGGCGTCGAGGCGATTGCCACGATCGACCACAACGGCGAACGCAAGGAAATCGCGGCCAAGTTCATCATCGGCGCGGACGGCGCGCACTCAGTGGTACGCAAGAGCCTCGATGTGACGTTCGATGGTTTCACGTACGAAGAAAAGTTCGTCAGCATGTCGACCGCCTACGCGATCGAAGATGTCATCAAGGACATCGCGTACGTCAACTACATCTCGGATCCGGAAGAGTGGCTGGTGTTGCTGCGCGTGCCGTCCGTGTGGCGTGTGCTCGTCCCTGCGAATGGCTCGATGACCGATGCAGAACTGCTCTCGGATGCGAACATGAGCAAGGTATTCAGCCGCATCGTCGGCGATCAACCGCTGCAAACCGCGCATCGCTCGATCTATCGCGTG
>CAZIXV010000005.1:0-29940 GCA_964543105.1 uncultured Steroidobacteraceae bacterium | reverse complement strand
GTGGTGTTCTTGTCGTACACCTCCTCGCGATAGATCATCATGATCACGTCGGCGTCTTGTTCGATGGCGCCCGACTCGCGCAAGTCGGACATCACCGGCTTCTTGTCGGTGCGCTGCTCGACCGAGCGATTGAGCTGCGACAGCGCGATCACCGGTACTGCAAGCTCCTTCGCGAGCGCTTTCAATGAACGGGAAATTTCGGAAATTTCCGTCGCGCGATTTTCTTTCGAGCCTGCCACCTGCATCAGCTGCAAATAGTCGAGCACGATCAGATCGAGCCCATGTTCGCGCTTGAGGCGTCGCGCGCGTGCACGCACCTCCGTCGGGGTCAGCGCGCCGGTATCGTCGATGTGAATGTTGGAGCCTTTCATCATCTCGATGGCCATGGTGATTCGCGTCCATTCTTCATCGCCAACATTGCCGATACGCAAGTTCGTCTGATCGACGCGCCCGAGCGAGGACACCATACGGAAGGCCAGCTGCTCGCGAGACATTTCCATGCTGAACACGCCGACCTTGGCTTTCTTCGGTCCGAAAGCGGCGTTCTCGGCGATGTTCAATGCGAAGGTCGTCTTACCCATCGAGGGACGACCGGCAATGATGATGAGATCGCCCTTTTGCAGACCCGCCGTCATTTCATCCAGGCGCGTAAAGCCCGTGCTCAAACCGGTGAGCTGGCCCTTGTTTTGCGCCAGCATGTCCAGGCGATCGATGACCGAGCCGAGATCGTTGCGTAACGGCACGAAGCCCGAGCCGGTTTTGTTGCGGCTCTCGGCGATTTCGAAAACACGACGCTCCGCCTCGTCGACGATCTCGCCTGCATCGCGGCCTTCAGGATCGTAGGCACTGGAGGCAATTTCGCCGCCGACGGAAATGAGCTGCCGCAAGGTCGAACGCTCGCGCACGATTTCGGCATAGGCGCGAACGTTGGCGGCGCTTGGGGTATCGCGTACGAGGCCGGCGAGATAGGCCAAACCGCCGGTGTCATCGGCAAGGCCCTTGCGCTCGAGCCACTCGGATAACGTGACGGCATCGAACGGCTCGCTCTTTGCGGCAAGCTCTGCGATGCATTCGAAAATGACTTGGTGGTCGCGGCGATAGAAGTCGCTCGCGACGAGGCGATCGGCAATCGCATCCCACATGCGATTGTCGAGCATGAGACCACCGAGTACCGCCTGCTCCGCTTCCACGGAGTGCGGCGGTACTCGAATATCGTCCACCGCTGCCTTATCGCGGGCGCGTCGCGCACCCGCAAATGAAACCATGGGATCGGCTTCAGGCATCGGTATTCAAGCGATCGAGCGTTATTCTTCCCCGACGACAACGACGGGGAGATCGACGTTCACATCGGTGTGCAGGTGCAGCTGCACGACGTGCTCGCCAGCCACGCGGATCGGACCGTTCACCAAGCGAACTTCCGAACGCTCGATTTCATGACCCGCCTTCTGAATGCCTTCGGCAATATCGGACGTGCCGATCGAACCGAACAGCTTGCCTTCGCCACCGGCTTTCGCCGTCAAGGTCAGCGTGAAGCCCTCGAGCTTCTTCGCGCGCGCTTGTGCGCTGTCGAGTTCGGCCTTCGCCTGTTTCTCGAATTCGGCGCGGCGTGCCTCGAACTTGGCGATGTTATCGGGCGTGGCGAGCGTAGCTTTGCCTTTCGGCACGAGGTAATTGCGGCCGTAGCCGGACTTCACCTTCACGCGATCGCCGATGTTGCCGAGGTTGGCAACTTTCTGCAGGAGAATGATTTCCATGATCGATACCTAAAAAAACGGCTTCATCCGATTCCCTTCCCCCGGCGCGCAGGCCAAAGGTGGGGCTCGCTTTGCGATCAATGCTGATCGGTGTACGGCAGCAGCGCCAGATAGCGGGCGCGTTTGACTGCAACGGCGAGCTGGCGTTGATAGTGCGACTTCGTGCCGGTGATGCGGCTGGGAACGATCTTGCCGGTCTCGGTGATGTAGCTCTTCAGAATGCCCAGATCTTTGTAATCGATCTGTTCGATGCCTTCGGCGGTGAAGCGGCAGAATTTACGGCGGCGGAAAAAGCGGGCCATGGTGTGTCCTCGAAGATGTTGATTGGTTAGCGATCAGCCGACGCGGGCGCATCATCGCCCTCATCATCGAAGCTATCGCGTGCGTTCTCGTCGCTCGACTTCGCCATCGGCGAGGGTTCTGTAACCGCGGCGTCCATCTTGATGACGAGATGGCGCAGCACCGCGTCGCTGAAGCGAAACGCGCCCGTCAATTCGTTCAATGTCTTGGCATCGCACTCGATGTTCATCAGAACGTAGTGCGCTTTATGGACTTTCGCGATCGGGAAGGTGAGCTGACGGCGGCCCCAATCTTCGAGGCGATGAATCGTGCCTTCACCGGCCGCGATCATGCCCTTGTAGCGTTCCAGCATCGCCGGAACCTGTTCGCTCTGGTCGGGATGGACCAGGAAAACGATTTCATAATGTCGCATGTGTGCTCCTCATGGGTTTGCTGCCCGTCACGACATGTCGGTACAGCAAGGAGAATCAGTTTGTAGGCACCGCCCGGCGGGAGCCGAGCGGGGCGCGAATGGTACTGGAAAGGGCGGAAGGTAGCTAGAACAGGTGATCTGGTGATCGGGTGATCTGGTGATCGCGGCCAGAGGGAACGCGCCTACCCGATCTTCTGGCTTGATCACCCATCACCGGATCACCTGATCACCTAATCCCCGGGCCTTTGCCCCCCCTCAGCGCCGCTGCCGGACCGCCTCATAGAGCGCGACCCCCGCGGCCACCGAGACGTTCAGGCTTTCCACGGCGCCGAACATGGGGATTTTCGCCAGTACGTCACAATTTTCCTTCGTCAGACGGCGCAGACCGGCGCCCTCCGCGCCCAGCACGAGCGCCAGCGGACCCTTGAAATCGAGATCGAAAAGCGTTTTGTCTGCTTCGTCGTCGGTGCCCACGACCCAGATATTGCGCTCCTGCAATTGCTTGAGCGTGCGGGCGAGATTGACGATCTGAAACAACGGCACCGTTTCGGCCGCACCCGAGGCCACCTTGCGCACGATCGGCGACAAGCCCGCCGCGCGATCGCGCGGCACGATGACAGCCGTCACCCCCGCCGCATCCGCAGTTCGCAGGCAGGCACCCAGGTTGTGCGGATCCTGCACGCCATCGAGCACCAGCAGAAATGGCGGCTCGGTCATCTTATCGAGGAGTTCATCGAGCGCACCCTCCCCCAGCACCGCGGTGGGTTTCACCTGCAGGCAAACCCCTTGGTGTCGCTCATCACCCGCCAGGCGATCGAGCTCCTTTACATCGCGCGTCTCGATGGCAATGTGCGCGGCACGCGCGAGCGCCAAGACTTCCCCGACCCGAGCATCCGTCCTGCCCTTTTGCACGATCAGACGAATCGCACGCTCTGGCCGTTGTTGAAGCAACGTACGTACCGCGTGCACGCCAAACACGATCGCCTCGCTCATCGTCGTCCTCGCCGCCGCACCCACGGACCGCGCACAGCTCGATCTTCCGTCCTCGTCTCGGCCAGCTCGAAGTCGATTTTGCGTTCATCGATGACGACGTTGACGAGGCGGACGCGCAAGTGATCGCCCAATCTGAACGTGCGGCCACTGCGCGCGCCCACGATGCGAAAACCGCTGCGGTCGCGCGAAAAATAATCCGCGCCGAGTGAACTGACATGCACGAGCCCGTCGATCTGCAGGCCCTTCACCTGGACGAAGATGCCGAAATCGACGACGCCTGTGACCAGCGCGTCGAATTCCTCCCCAATCTGATGCTGCATGTATTCACACTTGAGCCACGACATCGCATCACGCGTGGCTTCGTCAGCGCGCCGTTCGGTCATCGAGCTTTGTTGCCCGATTTCCGTCACCCGTGCGAGCGACCATGGAAATTCGCTCGCAGCCCCGCCGCGCAGAATGTGGCGAATGCCTCGGTGCACCATCAGGTCCGGGTAACGTCGGATGGGCGAGGTGAAATGAGCGTACTCGCGCAGCGCCAACCCGAAGTGGCCGATGTTTTCCGGCTGGTATACCGCTTGCGGAAGCGAGCGGATCACCACCGTTTGAATCAGATGAGCCTCTTCATTAGCGAGCACTTCTTGGAGAACTGCGCCCAGTGCCTTCGGCTCGATCACCGGCCCCGCCGGCAAATGGATACCGAAGCCGTTCAAGAACTGTCGTAGCTGCTGCAGCTTTTCTTCTTCAGGCTGCCCGTGGACGCGATAGAGCGTCGGCATTCGATGCTTCTTCAAGAAGCGCGCGGCCTCGACGTTGGCCGCGATCATGCATTCTTCGATCAAGCGATGCGCGTCGTTGCGCGGCTGCTCGACGAGTGCGGCGATGCGTCCGTCCGCATCGAAATGCACTTTGAGTTCAGGCGCGTCGAACGCGAGCGCGCCACGCGCGGAGCGTGCACCGATGAAGGCACGATACAGCGCATGCAGATTCGTCAGGACGGTACCCGACGCGATGACTTGCGGATCATGCGTCGCGGTGGGATTTGCGAGATAAGCCGCCACTTTCGTGTACGTCAAACGCGCGGACGAGCGCATTACGCCCTCGAAGAAACGCGCGCGCGTCACCTTGCCGCGCGAGTCGACCCGCATCTCGCAAGCAAGACACAAGCGATCGACACCGGGGTTCAGCGAACACAAACCGTTCGACAAGGCTTCCGGCAGCATCGGCAAGACGCGATTGGGAAAGTACACCGAGGTGCCGCGCCGCAATGCTTCGTGATCCAACGCAGAGTCTTTCTCCACATAGTTGGCCACGTCGGCAATCGCGACGATCAGGCGCCAGCCGCCGCGCGTCGGCTCACACCAAACGGCGTCATCGAAGTCGCGCGCGTCTTCGCCATCGATCGTCACCAATGGCAGATCGCGAATGTCTTCGCGGCCGCGCTTCGCCGCGGCACTCACGGAATGGCCGAAGCTTTCCGCTTCTTTGATGGCTTCGTTCGGAAACTCGAAGGGCAGCGCGTGGGAATGAATGGCGATATCGGTTTCCATTCCCGGCGCGGCGTGCTCACCCAATACACGCGTGATATGCCCGATTGGCTGCGCGGTGCGACTGGGTGGCTCCACCACTTTCACCAATACGACCTGGCCTGCGACTGCGCCCTTCAGATGATCGCGAGGGATGAGCACGCGATGGCTGATACGCGGGTTGTCCGGAATGACGAAATAGATCTGCGCTTCTTCGTACAAGCGCCCGACGATATCGCGCGTGCCGCGTTCGAGCACTTTGACGATCGAGCCTTCGATTCGGCCGCGGTGATCCTTGCCGCTGACGCGTGCGGCGACGCGATCGCCATGCATGATCTCGCGCATCTGCCGATACGGAAGCACGATGGGCGCGGAGCGGTCGTCAGGATGCAGGATGCCGTGGCCGTCGCGATGACCGATGACCGTGCCGACGACGAGCGGCAAACGCTCACGCAGAAAGAGTTCATCGCGTCGATTACGAACGATCTCGCCAGCATTCAACAGCGCGGCAACTTCGCTTTCGAGCCGCTTACGCGCCGCGGGCGAATTCACATTGAACAGCTGTTGCAACTCGGAAAGCTGCAGTGGTCGGCCTGCTTCGCGCAGCGCGTCGGTAATGTTGAACGGCTCGCGCGCCTCGGCTGCACGCGTTCGCACAGCCTTCTTATGTTTGGTGCTGGTCTTCTTTCGTTTCATCGACACATCCTTCGTTCTCGCGCGCGAACTTTGATTGACACCCCATAGGGCCGCCGGTAAATTGGCGCGCCTTGCGACGCCCGGTCTCGGGTTCGCGTTCCCCTCAGTGCCCAGGTGGCGGAATTGGTAGACGCGCTGGTTTCAGGTACCAGTGGAGCGATCCTTGGAGGTTCGAGTCCTCTCCTGGGCACCATCTCTCTTCCAGCAGACGCTTGAAGCCGATCGGCATGATCCCGCACGGGATCAACGCACGATCCAACAACATCCCCCACGTTAGAAGGAGTCAGCTCGACACCATCGTGCACATCGATGTGGCACCGACGCCAGGTCGCCCAGCGTCGATGCCTGCCTGTTCAATCGAACGGATGTTTGAGGATGATGGTTTCGAGCCGATCAGGTCCGGTCGAAATGATCGAGATGGGTGCGCCGACGAGCACCTCGAGGTGCCGTAGATAGGACTGCGCCGCCTTCGGCAGATCTTCGAACGACTTCACCCCAACCGTACTCTCCTTCCAACCGGGGTGCTCTTCGTAGATCGGCTCGCAAATCGCGAGCGCTTCTGCACCGACAGGAAGAATGTCGCGACGCTCGCCGCGCACCTTGTAGCCCACGGCAATCCGGATCGTGTCGAGCCCATCGAGCACGTCGAGCTTGGTGATGCACAGACCGGATACGCCATTCAATTCGACGACACGTCGCAAGCTCGCCGCATCGAACCAACCGCAGCGTCGCGGCCGACCCGTCACCGAACCGTATTCGTTACCTTTCACACGCAGATGCTCGCCGACTTCATCGTCGAGCTCTGTCGGAAATGGACCGCTACCGACGCGCGTGGCGTACGCCTTCGCCACCCCGAGCACAAAACCCAGGTGTTGCGGCCCGACACCCACACCGGCTGAGGCCTGGCCGGCCACGCAGTTGCTCGAGGTTACGAATGGATAGGTGCCGTGATCGACGTCCAGCAGTGCCGCCTGGGCGCCTTCGAACAACATGCGCTTGCCTAAGCGAATCATCGCGTTCACTTCCGACGACACGTCCGCCACCATCGGTTGCAAACGTTCCGCCAATTCGAGTGATTCATCGAGCGTGCGCTGAAAATCGACGGGCGCGACTTTGAAGTAATTGCGCAACACGAAGTTGTGGTAGTCGAGCACTTCGCCAAGCTTCGCGGCGAAACGCTCGCGTGCAAACAAGTCTTGTACGCGAATCGCGCGGCGCGCCACCTTGTCTTCGTACGCAGGTCCGATACCGCGGCCGGTCGTGCCGATCTTCGCCGCACCCATGGCCGCCTCGCGTGCCTGATCCAGCGCCACGTGATACGGCAAGATCAAGGGACAGGCTTCGGAGATGCGCAGCCGCTTCGTCACGTCGATGCCGGCTCGCTCGAGTTCGCTGATCTCCTCGAACAGCGCCTTCGGCGATAACACGACGCCATTACCGATGAAGCAGGTCACGCTGTCGTGAAGAATGCCCGACGGAATCAGCCGCAAGATCGTTCGATGGCCGTTGATGACCAGCGTATGGCCAGCGTTGTGGCCACCTTGAAATCGCACGACCCCTGCAACGCGATCGGTCAACAGGTCGACGATCTTTCCTTTGCCTTCATCGCCCCATTGGGCGCCGATGACGACGACATTCTTGCTCATGAAAATTGATCAGGCTCGTACGATAAAGAGAAGGAACAGACCGGCGAGCATGCTCGCCAGTCCACTGATGCGCAGCTGCTGGTCCGATAATTGGGTAAACGAGGCCATGACTCGCTTCATGAACGGCGGGTTCAGAAACGGCATGATCCCTTCGAGAACGAGATAGAGCGCAAATGCCGCAAGTAGATCAGACCACTGCATGACGTTGGGCTAGCTATCGCCTCGCCGGCCGATTGAGATACTTGAAGAACTCACTTTCAGGAGAAACCACGAGCACATCGCTTTGCGTTCCGATCGCTTTCCGATACGCCTCGAGGCTTCGATAGAAAGAATAGAACTCTGCATTGCGATTGAATGCGGCCGCGTAAACCTGCGCCGCTTCTGCGTCGCCCTCACCACGAATGATCTGGGAGTCGCGAGTTGCGGCCGCCAGGATTTCGGTGCGTTCGCGATCGGCTTCAGCTCGCAGTTTCTCGGCGTTTTCTTCACCCTCGGCGCGCAATTGCTTGGCTTGCCGTGCGAAGTCTTGGCGCATACGGCTGTACACCGAATCGCTCACCTCTTCTGGCAGATCGATTTTCTTCACGCGCACGTCGAGCAATTGCAGGCCGAGCCCACGCGTGCCGTTCTCCGCGACCTTGAGGATTTCACCGGTGAACTCATCGCGCTCGGCAGCAACGACCTGCTGAATCGTACGCCGTGCGATCACGCCCTTGATACCGTCTTTCACGATACTGCCGAGACGGCCAGCGGCGATATCTTCGTCCCCGCTTTGCGTTGCCTGGTAGTAGCGAGCAACGTCTGCGATTCGATACTTCACGTAAAAATCGATACGCAGAATCTTGCCTTCACTCGTCAAGAACTGCTCGGACGGATACGTACGCGACTGAATGCGCTTGTCGAACTTGCGCACGTTGTTCACGACCGGAACCATGAAATGCAGGCCAGGCGAATAGTCCGCATTCACGATCTTGCCGAAGCTGAATTTGATCGCGAGTTCGGTTTCACGCACGGTGAAGGCCACCATCGACAACACGATCACCGCCGCTGCGGCTGCGATTACCGCTATCAATCCGCGACCACCCATTAGCGTGTACCTCGCGAGCGAGTTTCAGAACCTTGCGTACCGCTCGATGAGCGCTCGACCGTCATCGTCGATTCCACTGGACTGACTGCGGTCGTACGACGGGGTTGTTGTTGCTCGAGCAACTTGTCGATCGGCAAGTAGATGAGGCTGCCATTCGACGACTTGGTATCGATCAGAATCTTCTTGCTCGACGCCAGCACTTGCTCGACGGTCTCGATATACAGGCGCTCGCGAGTGACATTCGGAGCGCGTTCGTATTCGGTCAGCAACTGCAGGAAGCGCTGCGTTTCACCCTGTGCTTCGGCCACGACCGCTGCACGATAGGCTTGCGCATCTTCTAAGCGGCGTACGGCTTCACCGCGGGCTCGCGGGATGAGGTCATTGGCATACGCTTGCGCTTCGCTCGAGGCGCGGCTGCGATCCTCGCGAGCGCGGATCGCATCTTCCTGTGCGGGCCGCACGTCGGTGGGCACTCTCACGTCTTGCAAGTTGACGGTCGTCACTTCGATGCCCGTCTTGTAGGCATCGAGCGTGCGCTGAATCAGCTCCTTGGTGCGCTCGACGATTTCCTGACGGCCCGACTCGAGCACGTTATCGAGCGTGCTACGGCCAACCGTCTCGCGAATTGCGCTTTCGCTCACTTCCTCGAGCGTTTCATCCGGCCTCAACACATTGAATGCGTAGTCGAGCGGATTGGCGCGTCGGTACTGCACTTCGAGATTGATTTCGACGAGATTCTCATCAGCGGTGAGCATGCGTGTCTGATCGCTGAAGCTCGAGATCGTCTGAATATTGACGATCTGCTTGGATTCGAACGGCCAAGGCAGATGCCAACGCGGACCGGGCATCGTCGTCTCGACGTGCTTTCCGAAGCGGAAGACGAGCGCGCGTTCTGCGGCATCGACCTGGTAGAAGCCCGTGAGCGCCCAGACCACCAACAGAATGACGGCAATCGTGCCGAAGCTGAATCCGCTGCCGCCACCACCGCCGCCGGTCGGCGAATTGCGCCCGCCGGAGCCTCCGAAGAGTGAAGACAGTCGGCGTTGCAGATTACGCAGCACTTCATCGAGATCAGGCGGACCTTGATCGGGTTTGTTACCGCCCCCGCCCCAAGGATTTCGCTTTCCGCCGGGGTTACCGCCGGGGTCGTTCCAAGCCATAGTTGCCTCTTTTACAAACCTCGTCGCGCTCGCGCAGGGGGCGAGCTTATCCGCTAACGCGGCCTATATCTGATAATTCGCGGGGTGGGTCGTTCAATCAATCGACCGCGACCATGTGGGCATTCGAGTTGGATCGAACCCGACTCAGCCGGTCCATCGGGCCAAAGCGCGCGATTTTAGGAACGGCTCCGGAGTCGCACAAGCTTTTGATCCGTCGATCGTTAGCTCCGCCAAGCCCTCCGTGCGGCACAAATGTTCGAACGCACGCCGCGGCATGGAGACTTCGAGATCGCTTTCGCCCGTCGGCAGTGTTGTTTCAGTGAGCACGGCACCTGCCTCGAAGAACCGCGCCCGCGCCCGACCCGCTTGCGGACTTAAGATGATATGGCCGTGCACGAGCTCCGGTCCCAAGAATTTCGCGATCGCATCCACCAGCAAATCAACGCCGGCACTGGAATGCGCCGATACCCAGACACGGCGCACTTGGCCGTGCTCGTCCACATCGACGTGCGGTGTTTCGTCGAGCAAATCGACCTTATTGAAGACTTCGATTTGCGGCAGCTCCGCCGCGCCCACGTCCGACAATACCTCGTTCACTTGGGCAATCCGTTCGCTGCGATGCGGATCGGCGGCGTCGATGACATGCAGCAGCAGCGTCGCCTCGCGCGCTTCCTGCAAGGTCGAGCGGAATGCAGCGACGAGCTCATGCGGCAGATCGCGTACGAATCCCACCGTATCGGCCAGCAAGGCATGGCGAGCATCCGGCAAGTCGATACGACGCACGGTGGGATCAAGCGTTGCGAACAACTGATCCGCGGCATAAGCATCTGCCCCGGTCAGGTGGTTGAACAGTGTCGACTTGCCTGCGTTCGTATAACCGACCAAAGCAATCGTCGGAATCGCCGCGCGCTTACGCTCACGACGGGTCGTTTCACGTTGGGTGATGACCTTATCCAGGCGGGCATTGAGCGTCTTGATCCGATTCGCAAGCAAGCGGCGGTCGGTTTCCAGCTGGGTTTCACCCGGACCACGCAGGCCGATACCACCTTTTTGGCGTTCCAAGTGAGTCCAGCCGCGAACCAGTCGCGTCGACAGGTGGCGCAGTTGCGCCAACTCGACCTGCAACTGACCTTCAAAGCTGCGCGCGCGCTGCGCGAAAATATCGAGGATCAAGCCGGTGCGGTCGAGCACACGGCATTGCAGGAACGCTTCGAGATTGCGCTCCTGGCTCGGCGAGAGTGGATGATCGAAAACAACGAGATCGGCTTGGTCCGCACGCACCCGTGTGCGGATCTCGTCGGCCTTGCCCGATCCTACGTAAAGGCGCGGATCTGGGTTTTTACGGGTGCCCGTGATGATGCCCAATACGTCCGCGCCAGCGGAACGAGCCAGGGCTTTGAACTCATCGAGGTCATCTTGTTCGGGTGCTCGGCCCAGGCCAATTCTGACCAATAGCGCACGTTCACCACTACGGGGGCGTTCAAACAATACGACACTCCATCCGGCGCAGCATTACTCGGCTGCGCCAGCGGCTTCTGCGCCCTCTTCATCGCTCATTGGCAAGCGGATGCTGCGTGCCGGTACGACGGTAGAGATCGCATGCTTGTAAACCATTTGGCTCACGCTGTTTTTCAACAGCACGACGAATTGATCGAACGAGTCGATCTGACCCTGAAGCTTGATACCGTTCACCAGATAAATGGAGACCGGGACGCGCTCCTTGCGCAGCGTATTCAGGAACGGATCCTGTAATGATTGCCCTCTGGCCATCATTTATCTCCTTGTTATGGATTCGATTCTTGTGTGTGTGTTCATGGCTTCCGATAACGCTGCTTCCTGCAGCCAGAAGCGTGCAACGTTCGCGTTGCAGCGCCGCAGTCTAGCATAGGGCCCGCAGCCTCCATGCGAGGCTTTTCGTTCGATAGATGCTGTTTTCTCAGCGTAGCGATCGGCATAAGTGCTCGACCTCTCGCTCCATATGGGCGATTGCGTTCGCTTCAAGCGCATCCACCATCGATATGTCTTGTTCGCTGCGCAGCCAAATGAATTGACGTCGCGCAAGATGCCGCGTTGCGACGATTGCATTCTCGATTGCGGCGTCGAGCGCGACTTTGCCACTCAAATGCTCCCAAAGCTGGCGATACCCCACCGCCCGAATGGCAGGCAAGTCAGGATGCAAATCTGCCCGCGCGTACAACTGTCGGACCTCATCGAGGAATCCCTGCGCGAGCATCCCAAGAAATCGCTTACGAATGGATGCGTATAAACGCTCTCGATCACTTGGCACCCAAGCGTAGACACGAAACGTGAGATTTGGATCCGGTGGTTGTGTCTCATCATGGAAGTCGCTCAATGCCTTGCCGCTGATGCGGTAGACCTCGAGCGCCCGCTGAATTCGCTGAGCATCGTTTGGCTGAATACGGGCTGCGGAACGCGCGTCTACAGACGCAAGTTCCGCATGCATTGCCGGCCAGCCGACCTCCCCCGCCTGACGGTCGATGTCGGCGCGAATCAGCGGAGAAGCGCTTGGCAGCTCGGCAAGTCCGCGGCGCAGCGCGCGGAAATAAAGCATCGTGCCGCCGACCAGCAGTGGGATCCGACCCTGGGCGCGAATCCGCTCGATGGCCTGCCGCGCATCGCGCACGAACTGACCCGCAGAATACGTCTCGCTCGGATCGAGAATGTCGACGAGGTGATGCGGGTAACGCGCCAGCAATTCGGGCGGTGGTTTACCCGTGCCGATATCCATGCCGCGATATACGAGTGCGGAATCAACGCTCACGATCTCCACTGGAAAGCGCTCCGCAAGATGGATCGCGAGATCGGTCTTACCGGCGCCCGTGGGCCCCATGATCATTATCGCCGGCGTCTGCGGCCTCACCTCGCTCATCGTCCGCGGAGAAACAAGCGGTCAAGTTCGCTCATGCTTACGAACGTCCACGTGGGACGGCCGTGAACGCATTGATCACTGCGCACGGTGCGCTCCATCTCGCGCAGCAACGCATTCATTTCCGGCACCGACAAAATTCGATTGGCGCGCACCGCGCCGTGACAGGCAATCGTGCCGAGCACCTCGTTCAACGCCTCCTCGACACCGCGGCTCGTCCCATGCTCGACGAGATCGGCGCCAATGCGACGCACGAGTTCATCAATGCCGGCAGAGGTGAGAAACGCAGGCACCGCGCGGACCGCGACCGCGGCCGGGCCCGTGCGTTCGATCTCGAGTCCTGCGCGCTGCAACGCCGACGCATGCTCTTCGAAAGCATCGGCTTCCGCGGCTGCAACTCTCATTGAAAGCGGCACGAGCAGCGGTTGCGATGCGACCTCACCTGTTGCCAATGCTGCCTTCATGCGCTCATAGGTCGTGCGTTCATGAGCCGCATGCATATCGACGAGGATCAACCCGTCAGGTGCTTGGGAAAGAATGTATACGCCATGCAGTTGCGCAATCGCGAAACCCAGCGGTGGCGTATCGGGCTGCTCTTCTGGCTGGGACGCAGGCTCGACATCATACGAAGGTGCCGCTTCCGACCGGGCCGTAGCGTAGTTCGCAAATGACCGGGCGCCGGATTCGCGCACGTGCAACCCGAAATGCGATTGCGTCGGCGCACGCGCTGGCCACACGTCGGCCTCGGCACTACGACCGAGTAACGATGCCGTACTCGCAGGCGCCGGTGCGTGCGTCTCGGCGCTCGCCCCGGCATACGTCGCACGTAATGCGCGCTCGACGCTCCGGAACACGAAATCGTGCACATGCCGGCTATCGCGAAAGCGCACTTCGAGCTTCGCCGGATGCGCATTGACGTCGACCTGCGCGGGATCGATCTCCAAGAACAACACATAGGCAGGATGACGACCGTGGAAAATCACGTCGCGATAACCCATGCGCACCGCATTCGATGCGAGCCGATCGCGCAGCATCCGCCCGTTCAAATAAAAGTACTGAAGATCCGGCTGGCCGCGCGCGAAGGTCGGCTGACAAATCCAGCCCGTCAGCTTGCAGCCCGATGATTCGTGTTCGATATAAAACGCGTTCGCCATGAACTCATCGCCCACGATTTGCGCGACGCGGCGCTCGCGTTCGAGTTGGGAGGCGGCGGCCGGCAATTCGAGCGTCGATTTACGCGCGATGGATAATGAAAAGGCACGCTCGAATGACGCGAGCGACAGCCGTTCGATCATGCGTGAGATGTGCTGATTCTCGGTGCGCTCAGTGCGCAAGAATTTGCGACGAGCAGGCACATTGAAAAACAAATCACGCACTTCGACCGTCGTGCCGATCGGATGCGCTGTCGGCTCAGGTTCGCTCAACACACCATTGTCGGCGCTGATCGCCACGCCGATCTCGCTGTCGGCTGTCCGCGAGGCAAGGCGCATCCGCGAAACGGACGCGATACTGGGTAAGGCTTCGCCGCGAAAGCCTAGCGTCCCGACGCGCTCGAGATCGTCGATCGTGACGATCTTGCTCGTCGCGTGGCGCAATAACGCCAATGCGAGTTCATCACGAGTGATCCCTGCGCCGTCATCGCGCACTCGGCACAGCCGCGCCCCGCCTTCTTCGATATCCACTTCGATGCGCCGTGCGCCGGCATCGATACTGTTTTCCACCAACTCTTTGATCACGGAAGCCGGCCGCTCGATGACCTCGCCGGCGGCGATCTGGTGAATGAGTTGCTCGGAAAGAACTTGAATCGGCATTGCGGCGGGCGCCTCCTTGAAGCGGGCCGCAGAATACCAGCAGCGGAATTACGGTGATGAGCCTGCGGCGGATGCGCTCGGAGAATCACTGCTTGCGCCCGTGCTTGCAAACACGGGAGCGCCCTGACGCTGGGCGCGCTCGAGTGCGAAGCGCGTGCCGGGCGGCGGGTTATCCCAGAAATAAGCACGTACGCCGGCGTGAATCGCCTCCGCGACGCGCTGTTGATGCTTGGGATTGATGAGTCGCGCTTCTTCGCCCGGATTCGAAATAAACGCAGTCTCGACCAGGATGGAAGGAATATCCGGCGATTTGAGCACCAGGAATCCCGCCTGTTTCACGCCGCGATTCGTCGTATTGCCGAGCCCCACGAGCTGGCGGAGCACTTTGTTCGCGGCCTCGAGGCTCGCACTCATGCTCGCGCTTTGCGACAAATCCAACAACACGGAGGCGAGCACCGCATCTTTGTCATCGAGCGTGACACCGCCGATCAAATCCGATGCGTTTTCGCGATCCGCCAACCAGCGCGCCGATTCGTCGGAGGCGCCGTTTGCGGACAACGTATAGACCGATGAGCCGACGACCGAGCGGTCGTGAAACGCATCCGCATGAATGGAGATGAACATGTTCGCCTGCTGACGCCGCGCGCGCGTCATGCGCTCGCGCAACGGCAGGAAATAATCGCCATCGCGCGTGAGTACGGCGCGCATCCCAGGCTCACGATCGATCACCTCTTTCAGGCGTCGCGCGATCTGCAAGGTCACGTGCTTTTCGTACGTGCCGCGCGAGCCGACGGAGCCGGGATCCGCGCCGCCATGGCCTGCATCGATCGCGACGACGATGTCGCGTCCTTCGCCAATGAGTGCGGACTTCACCGGTGGAGGCACGATCGGTGCGCTCGGCGCACTGCGCACATCAGCGCCAGCGCCGGCGCCGGGCAAGAGATCGACGACGAGTCGATGACCATGGGGACCGTTGGGTGCGACGGCGAAGACCTTGGGCGTCGCGGTGCCGACCAGATCGATGACCAACCGTAAGTCCTTCTGATTTTGGACACCGACGCGTAATTGCTTGGCGAAGCCGCGCGCCTCAGGCAGCGCAAGCTGCGACGCAGCGGTACGCGCGTCTTCCAAATCGATGACGACGCGGGCGGGATTTTGCAGGGTCAGAAGGGAATGTTTGGCGGGCCCAGACAGATCGAAGACGACACGCGTGGAATCCGGCCCCGCCCATAGGCGCACGTCTTTGACGACTACGGGAGCAGCCCATGCGAACGATGCACCCAGACCGCATAGGAGGGTCAGTGCATGCACGAGAGCTCGAAAGAGGCTCGAAGTTCGCATAACGGGCCGTAATCTACTCCCACGTTTGCGATAAATTCAAGGAAATTGATAGAGATAGAGGCGAAACTTACGCCTTTGTGAGAACGGTCAACGCTAACAGCAGGGTTCGCCCGCGTTCCGAGTGCGCCGAAACGCCAATATCCCGCCCTGCTTCGTCCGCGTAGCCGATCTCGATCGTCAGATCGAGCGGCGGCAGCATCCCGGCGGCTCGATCCGGCCATTCGATCAGGAAAATCGCCGAAGGGCCCTGTAGATCCCGCAACCCCAACGGCTCCATCTCGTAGGGATCGGTGAGCCGATAGAGATCAAGGTGATAAATCGCCCGATCGGCCAGTTCATACGGCTCGACGAGCGTGTAGGTCGGACTGCGTGCGTGTCCTGCAAAGCCAAAGGCTTTCAAGATGGCGCCCACGAGCGTGGTTTTACCCGCGCCCAGTTCGCCCTCCAGCGCGATCGTGATTGGACCCGTCGTTCGCGCCAATGCGCTCGCCAGCGCCGCACCGATCGCACGCATCGATGTCACATCGGGTGCGTGCAGCTTCAACGGACTGGATTCGCACATGTGGGCAGATGATTGAACAGGTCGCTTGCCAGCAAACCGCGTTCACTGCGGTGCGCTGCCATGTCGCCGGCCATGGCGTGTACGAGGACTCCGGCGCGCGCTGCCTCCGCCAGCGGCACGCCCTGCGCCAAGATGCCAGCGATCACGCCGGTCAAGACATCGCCCATGCCCGGCGTAGCCATTCCCGGATTGCCGCGATCGCAGATGTGCGGCGGCGAGTCAGCATCGACGACCAAGGTGCCTGCTCCTTTTAATACGACGACGCCGCCGTAACGCCGGACGATTTCTTGCGCAGCGTGCAAGCGATCAGCTTGCACGGCTGCTGCATTACTACCGATCAGCCGGCCCGCCTCGCCCGGATGCGGCGTCAGAATCCAGCGCTCGTGTTGATGAGGCGCCAACGCCAACAAATTGAGCGCATCTGCATCCAGCACCATGGGTTTGTCGCAACCGCGCACTCCATCGAGCATGGCCCGCGACCAATCGTCCTGTCCCAATCCTGGGCCGATCGCCACGACATCGGCGCGTTCGATCAACGCATGCAGATCAGTCGGGTGCGTGACCGCGCGACAAATCAACTCAGGACGCCCGGCAACAATGGCCGCCGTATTCTCCGCGCGCGTAGCGACCGTCACCACGCCGGAACCCACACGCAGCGACGCTTCTCCCGCCAAGCGCACAGCGCCGGCCATGCCGATTCCACCACCAATCAACACGACGTGACCCTGCTGTCCTTTGTGCGTCGTGCGTCGCCGACTGGGCAACGCATGCGCAAGGAGTTGTTCGTCGATCCGTTGCGCTGTGGAGTCCACCGCCGTGAATACTTCGTGCGGGACTGCCAGGGAATCAAACATCACGACGCCCACGCAGTTCGGTCCCTCGCCAAGATAAAACCCAACCTTCAAACCGAGAAAGGCCAGAGTGCGCTCGGCCCGCACCGCCTCGCCCATGACGTGTCCTGTATCCGTCGCAAGGCCACTAGGCACATCCAGCGCCAATACGGGGACGCCCGATTGGTTCACACCACGAATGCATTGTGCGATCTCGCCTTCAATGGCGCGGCGCAATCCCACACCAAAGATCGCATCGACGATGACATCGACTTGTTGCGGCAACTCGTCATGCCATGTCGTCAGCACGCCGCCTGCCGTCTTGAAATCCGCATACGCGCGTTGCGCATCGCCTTGCAGTTTGTCGGGATCGCTCAGCGCGACGACGTCGACGTGCAGATTTTGTTCGAGCGCTGCGCGCGCGAGCACGAATCCATCGCCACCGTTATTCCCCGGTCCACACAACACCAGAATGCGCTCCGCGGCGGGCCAGCAGCGGCGCAGTGCGCGCAAGCCAGCTTCGCCTGCACGTGTCATCAATGTGTACGACGGAATCTTCGCGAGTTCGATGGCGAAGCGATCGAGCGCGCGAACTTGCGCCTCGGTGTAAACAGCACGCGGGAGTCGAGCCATGAGCCATTATACTGCGCCGGCATTTACAGGCTTGCGCGCACAACGCGCCCCCTCTCCGTCTACGTCGATATGTCCGCAGAATTCCATAGTGATCTCGTTGCATCGATCCGGCGCTGGGGGCTCGAACTTGGCTTCCAGCAGATCGGTGTTGCAGGCGTAACGATCGCCGAGGACGAAGATCGCCTCATGCGCTGGCTCGAACTCGGCCGGCACGGCACGATGGATTACATGCAGCGATGGGGCCGAACGCGAGCGCGCCCGCAAGACATCGTGCCCGGAACGATCCGCATCATCTCTGCACGCATGGATTACTTGCCGCCGGACGCGCGCGATGCAGAGGAGGTGCTCGCAGACCCAACACTCGGCTATGTCTCGCGTTATGCGCTTGGGCGCGACTATCACAAAGTGATGCGGCGTCGCCTCGCCAAGCTCGCCGAGAAGATCGCAGCAATGTGTGTAGAAACCAAGCATCGCGTCTTCGTCGACAGCGGTCCGGTGCTGGAAAAACCGTATGCGCGCGATGCCGGGCTCGGCTGGATCGGCAAGCACACGAACCTGATCAATCGCAACGCTGGTTCATGGTTCTTCTTGGGTGAAATCCTCACCGATCTGCCATTGCCGCTGGATGAGCCGGCAACGGCGCATTGCGGCAGTTGCACGGCTTGCATCGAGATCTGCCCTACGCAGGCGATCGTCGCGCCGAATGAACTCGATGCGCGCCGCTGCATTTCCTACCTTACGATAGAACGACGCGAAGCGATTCCACTGGAATTCCGCAAGGCCATCGGCAATCGCATCTATGGATGCGATGACTGTCAGCTCGTGTGTCCCTGGAACAAGTTTGCGCAATTGACGCGCGAGATCGACTTCAGTGTGCGTCATCGGCTCGACGGCGCAACGCTGGTCGATCTGTTCGGCTGGACCGAGAAGGAATTCTTGACGCGTACCGAAGGCAGCGCGATTCGCCGGATTGGTTATGAAAGTTGGCTGCGCAATATCGCGGTCGCGCTTGGCAATGCGCCGACCTCACCCGCCGTGATTGCAGCATTGCAGTCGTGCCGCGAACACGCATCAGAGCTCGTGCGCGAACACATCGACTGGGCGCTCGCGCAACACGCAAACACCGAAGCAAACTAATTACCGCTTGGCCGCGATCCTGGCGCGCACATTGTCGATCAAGCGTGCGCGACCAATGCGCGCTGCGACGAGAATGACGACTTCAGAAGACTTCGGGCTCGGTGCCGCAAGCGTCGCAGCGTCACGAATTGCGTAGTAATCGGGACGAAACCCCACCTGCTTGAGCGCCTCGAATCCCGCCCGCTCCAATGACTCGAAATTGCGCGAGCCTGATTCGATCTGTTGACGGGTACGCTCGAGCGTCTGATAGATCTGCGGCGTGATCGCACGGTCGTCCGGTGAGAGATAGCGATTGCGCGAACTCATCGCCAACCCATCGCTTTCGCGCATGGTTTCAACGCCCACGATTTCAATTGGCATGCACAGATCGTTCGCGGCGCGCCGGATGATCATGAGCTGCTGAAAGTCTTTCTCACCGAACAGTGCAATGTCGGGTTGCACGAGATTGAGCAGCTTGGTGACGATCGTCGCCACGCCAGTAAAGTGACCCGGACGGAAAGCGCCGCACAGAATGCTGTCGAGTTCAGGAACCTGCACGCGCGCTGTCGTCGCCTGGCCGTGCGGATACATGTCCTCCACCTCAGGTACGAACAGCACATCGACCTGCATCGCTTCGAGCAGACGGCGATCATCATCAGGCGTACGCGGATACGCGTCGAAATCCTCGTTCGGTCCGAACTGCAGGGGGTTGACGAATACGCTGACGACCACTCGATCAGCGCAGCGGCGCGCCTCTTCAACCAGCTTGCCATGACCTGCGTGCAGATTGCCCATCGTGGGCACGAACGCAATGCGCTCGCCGTTATGACGCCATTGTCGAACGCGATCGCGCAGTTCGCTGGGGCGAGCGATGATGAACATAGAAAGGACGGATGCTTAGAAGCAGTGCTCGGCGGCGGGATAGGTGCGCTCTTTCACGGCCTGTGTATATGCCTTGACGGCATCGAGCGCGCTCGATTGTCCTTCCATGAAATTCTTCGAGAACTTCGGTTTGCGCCCAGCAGTGATATCGAGCACATCGTAGAGCACGAGAATCTGTCCATCGGTATCTGGTCCGGCGCCAATGCCGATTACCGGCACCTGCAGCGCCTGCGTGATGTCTGCGCCGAGCTTCGAGGGAATGCACTCCAGCAACACGACATCCGCACCCGCGGCTTCGAGCGCCAAGGCATCTCGCATCATCTGCTCGGCCTGCGCCTCTTCACGGCCTTGCACGCGGAAGCCACCCACCTTGTGCACCGATTGCGGCTTCAAACCGAGGTGCGCGCAGACCGCGATGTCATGACCTGCTAGGAATTCGACGATTTCGACCTGCCCCGCACCGCCTTCGAGCTTCACCATCTTGGCGCCGCCCTCCTGCATCAAACGCACTGCGTTGTCGAGCGCCTGCTCTTTGGACGGATAGGTCATGAACGGCATGTCGGCCATCAGGAACGGACGATAGAGTCCTTTGGCGACCGCTTTGCAGTGATAGATGATGTCGGAGAGGGTGACGGGCACGGTGGTGTCGTGACCTTGAATGACCATGCCGAGCGAGTCGCCGACGAGCACGAGATCGATGCCCGCATCATCAACGAGTGTCGCGAAACTCGCATCGTAGGCCGTGATGCTGGCGATCTTCTCGCCTTCGGCCTTCATGCGATTCAGCGTCGCGACATTGACCGGGGGACGCGGCGCGTAGCGCTCTTGCAGGTGCTTGTACATGGGTCGCTCACCATCATTTCGAACTCGTGTCCGCGCGCTTGCGATGGATCGGCGTCTATGCGCCAGCAAGTCACTCGAAACGGACTCCCCCTCGAAACGGACGCCAAGAATGAACGAGGGTCAAGCAAACATCAACACAAATGCCTAAGACCAAGACCTATCAGCACTTATTGACGGCAACGAACGAAACGCTCACGCCGTCGGCGCCGTCTTCAACGGATTGAAGTAGTGACGGCCACGCCGCGCACGCGTGATCTGCGCGAAGAGCTGGTCGTAGTCTTCGTCATTGTTGACGAAATCTGCTTCCGCGGCGTTGACGATCAGTAGCGGCGAGGCATCGTAGGAAAGAAAGAAGCGCGCATAGGCTTCCTGTAATTTCTCCAGGTATTCGCGCTCGATCTGCTGCTCATAGCGAATCCCTCGGCGCGCGATTCGGCGCAGCAACACATCGCTCGGCGCTTGCAGATACACGACGAGGTCGGGCACCGGCATATCGACCGCCAGCCGTGCATAGATCTGGTCGTACAAAGAGAACTCCTCTTCGTCCAACGTCAAACGCGCGAACAAGCGATCTTTGTCGATCAGATAATCCGCAACGCGCACCGTGTCGAAAAGATCGTGCTGGCGCATGTCTTCGAGTTGGCGAGTGCGTTGAAAGAGAAAGAACAGCTGCGTCTGCAACGCCGCCGATTTCGGGTTGCGATAAAAACGCTCGAGAAAAGGATTCTCATCGGCCTGCTCGAGAATGAGTTCACTGCCGAAGCTGCGTGCAAGTCGGCGTGCCAGGCTCGTCTTGCCCACGCCGATTGGACCTTCGACAACGATGTAGCGATGCGGCGTGCTAGCGGTCTTGTCAGACATGCGAAAGCTCTAAGGAATCGAAGCGAGCGTAAGGCCGTCGCTTGAAACTCGCGCGGCCAACTCGCGAATAGTGCCGAGACCTGGTACGTCGAGCTCGGGCGCGATGTCGAGCAAAGGATACAGGACGAAGTTGCGCACCGGCACGCCCGGATGCGGCACGGTGAGTTCATCACTCTCGATGCGCTCGGCCCCAAAGACACTGAGATCCAAGTCGATCACTCGCGGCCCCCAGCGCACGATAGGTGTCGCGCGTCCCATCGCTCGCTCCAAGTTCTTCAATGCGCCAAGCAGCTCCGCTGCCGTCAATTGCGTCAGCAAACCAGCAGCGCCATTGACGAAATCCGGTTGATCCTGCGGGCCCAGGGGTTGCGATCGATACAAGCGCGAACAAGCGATCACGCGAGTGCGCGGCAGCTCCCCCAGTTTCACGAATGCTGCTTGCGCGCTGGCAAGGGCGTCGCCCAGATTTGCACCGATTGCCACATAAGCAGGCACCCAGATAGCGGGCATGAATGCGAATCAGGCAGACGGTGGCAAACGGCGTCGACGACGGCGGCGGCGCGGGGCGGAGCGGCGTGGCTCGCCACCTTCTCCCTGCCGAGTTTCTACGCGCGCGATCTTCTCTTCATCCGAGACATCTTGAATCTCGGTCCACCAAGTCGCCAACTCTTCCGGCACCTCGCCGCTCGCCGCTCGCAGGAGCAGAAAGTCATAAGCAGCGCGAAAGCGCGGATGCGATAACAACCGCAGCGCTCTGCGGCCTTCGCGCCGCTCGAAGCGCGGCTGCAAACCGATGATCTCGCGCATCGGCAACGTGAAGCGCTTCGGAATGGCCACACGAGATTGCTGCCGCATCACGACGACCTCGCATGCATTCATGTAGTCGACGCTTTCAGCGCCTTCGACATGCTCGAGGCGATCGTATGCCTTGCGGATCGCAGGCCACAGCAACACGGCAACCAGAAAAGTGGGCGTCACGGACTTGTCGGCATGAACGCGCTCATCGGTACCTTGCAGTCCGAGCCGCAGCAGCCGCGTGGCTGGCGAATCTGGATCCTCGAGCGCGTTTGCGAGCTCGGGAAACAGATGCTCGATCAGGCCGAGCTCCTGCAACTTTTCGAACGAGCTGACGGCAAAGCCGCTCAAAAAGAGTTTGTTCACCTCATCGAACAAACGCGCTGGCGGTACGCCATCGAGCATCCACGCCAGCTTCGGGATCGGCGCTTGGGTGTCGGGGTGAATCGTGAAGTCGAGCTTCGCAGCAAAACGCACCGCGCGGAGCATGCGCACCGGATCTTCGCGGTAGCGCGTCTCAGGGTCACCGATCAGGCGTAGCACTCGCGCGCGTGCATCGGCCACACCGCCTACGTAATCCCATATCGAGAAATCGTTGATGTTGTAATACAGCGCATTCGCAGTGAAATCGCGCCGCCAGACATCTTCTTCGATCGTGCCATAGAGATTGTCGCGCACGATGCGACCGCGCTCATCCATGATGCGGTGGCCTGCTTCATCGACGCTATTGTCCTCATCAAGGGCGGTGTGAGCGGCCCGAAACGTCGCCACTTCGATGATTTCGTAGCCAAACCGCACATGCGCGAGATGGAAGCGGCGACCGATCAAACGGCAATTGCGAAACAACTGCTTCACCTCATGCGGGTGCGCACTTGTCGCAACGTCGAAATCCTTGGGATTCATCCCTAACAACAGGTCACGCACCGCGCCGCCTACGAGAAAGGCCTGGTAGCCGGCTTCCTTCAGCCGGTACAGGACTTTCAGCGCATTCGAAGAGATATTCGCCCTCGAAATCGGATGTGCGTCGCGCGGGACGATCAGCGGCATATCATTGCCGCCGGCTTTTAATGTGGAATTTGTGTCGTTCAATAGCGCATGCCGCTTGAGCCAAAAAAGGCGCGCCGTATAATAGCGCACCCGCCACACGCACCAGTCGCCCGTTGCGCACACGCTCCCATCGTCTAGAGGCCTAGGACATTGCCCTCTCAAGGCAGCAACCGGGGTTCGAATCCCCGTGGGAGCGCCACCTTCTGCCCAGTTCGCAGTCGCGTCTGGGCTTGAGCTCGGTCTCACGCTTCTCGAAGCGTGATGCGCGCCGAAAGACGCTGCCCATACATATGCATAATGCGCGCATGCGTGGGGAGCGACCATGACGCCAGCGGATCGACGCATCAGCGAACTCATCGACAAATGGCTCACGAGCATCGATCTGCATTTGCAGTACGTCGAACTCAGTGACGCTGCTTACGCGCGCGCTCAGCCATGGCCGCAGCACGATCGCCCGACTCGCTGGGTGCTGGAAGTCGCGCGGCAAAAGACGCTCGAGCTGAAGCAGCATTGCGAAACCCGTCAGGCGATGGGCGACAGTAGATTCGCCGAAGCGCTCGAACTGATGGCGTTTCTATCGAATCTCGTCGGCATCCAAGCGATCCAGCGCTTCATTCCACTCGCAGATCCGACCCGCGACGGAACAGGCGGCGCGTCCGCCACGACCCTCGAATCGACCGTTATCAAGCCGGTGACGCCAAAGCCGCGCCCTGCCGAGGACGCCACTCGTGAGATGCCGCGCTTGAAAGCGCCCCCCCCGGCCAAGGCAGCTCCCACTCCTGCTCCGGTAAAGCCTGCTGCTGCGAAGCCGACGCCACCGCCGGTGAAAGCACAAACCACCAAGTCACCGCCGAAAGCTGAGACTGCAGCAAAGAGCGTCGCGCCAGACATGAAAAACAAGATCATCGCGGACGCAGTCCGATTGATGAAATGGGGCAAGCCATGGCACGAATTGGCAGAACTCATCGAGCGAATCGCCGAACGTCCGCCGGTGGGAGAGATCCGCAAAGTGCTGCGCGCGAATCGGGCAGAGATCGAAGCGAAGGCGCAGAAGTAAAAAAAAGGCCGGGTACCTTTCGATAACCCGGCCAATCAGGGGGATTCGAGCTTCGTCGCGATCCATTGGGCATCCCGACGTTTCAGCAACCTTTGCATTGACCACCGCGAGCTGAGGAGTTCAATCCTCGTTTGCTGCCCCGGCGTCATTTTGCGCTGCCAAATATACGCGCTTGTGCGGCGCAACACAACTGGCATTTAGGGAAACCGTGTGACGAAATCGCCATTTTTCGTGGGATCTCGTCAACGCCCTCCGCAGGGCTCAACCAGGGTGCGATTTGGCAGCGCAACACATTCTGGCCGAAATGCTGCCGCAACCGCATTAAATTGGCGTCACCGTTGAGCCCCGCCCACGCTTGCGGGTTGAAAAGGTTCAACTCTCCGTAGAAAAATCCCCGCCTCTTGCGCCGGATCGACATCTCGCCGCAACAGCGCGAACAAGACGGTTCGAAGCGGTCCCTACTCTGATGCAGGAAGTCGGAAGGGGAAGGTCGTCGTCCGACGGCAGCTCAAAACGGCGGAAAACATGATCGAAATCAACCATCTCACGAAGAGTTATGGGTCGCTGCGCGCAGTCAACGATATTTCGTTCACGGTGCAGCCGGGTGAGGTCCTTGGCTTTCTCGGCCCGAATGGCGCTGGCAAGTCGACGACGATGAAGATGATCACCGGTTTCCTCACCCCGACGTCCGGCACGATCAGCGTATGTGGCCATGATGTGGGCGCCGCGCCGATCGCCGCAAAGCGCTGCATGGGTTACTTGCCCGAAGGCGCGCCGAGTTACGCGGAAATGACGGTGCGCTCGTTCTTGGAGTTCATTGCAAGCGTGCGTCAACTCAGCGGCGATATCCGTACGCGCCGCTTGGACGACGTCATCCAGCGCCTGCAACTGGCGGGCGTGCTCGAGCAAGCGATCGAGACGCTATCGAAAGGCTTCAAGCGCCGCGTCGGTTTGGCGCAAGCGCTGCTCCATGATCCGCAGGTGCTGATTCTCGATGAGCCCACCGACGGCTTGGACCCCAACCAGAAACACCAGGTCCGCACGCTCATCAGCGAAATGTCGAAAGACAAAATCATCGTGATCTCGACGCACATTCTCGAAGAAGTGGATGCCGTGTGTAATCGCGCCATCATCATCGCCAGCGGTCGTCTGCTCGCCGATGACACCCCGCAGAATCTTGCCGCGCGCGCTCCGAGCGGCCGGCTCGATGATGTCTTTCGTCATATCACGACGGGCGTGTCCGCTCCCACGCAGGAGGCGGCCGCTCATGCATAACGTCGCCACGATTTTTCGCCGCGAGTTCGCCAGCTACTTCGCCACGCCGCTCGCATTCGTTTTCATCGTCATCTTCTTGATTCTGGTCGGTGTGTTCGCGTTTTACATCGGCAGCTTCTATGAACGCGGCCAGGCCGACCTCGCACCGTTCTTCGCCTATCACCCGTGGCTGTATTTGTTCTTGATTCCTGCCCTCTCGATGCGTCTGTGGGCCGAGGAACGCAAGTCGGGAACCATCGAATTGCTGATGACCCTGCCGATTACGCTATGGCAGGCGGTACTCGGAAAGTTCTTCGCCGCCTGGTTGTTTGCAGGTGTCGCACTCGCCCTCACCTTCCCGATGTGGATCACCGTGAACTATCTCGGCAACCCGGACAACGGCACGATCCTCGCTGCTTATATCGGTAGCTTTCTCATGGCTGGCGGTTTTCTTGCCATCGGTTCGTGCATTTCTGCAGCAACTCGCAATCAAGTCATCGCCTTCATCTTTACGGTCGTAACTTGCTTTTTGTTTCTGTTGGCAGGTTTCACGCTCGTGCTCGAAATGTTTCGTGGATGGGCGCCGCAACCGATTGTCGATGCCATCGCGTCGCTGTCGTTCTTGACGCACTTCGAATCGATCTCCAAGGGCGTGATCGATCTTCGTGACCTGTTGTATTTCGGCACGCTGATAGCCGTATGGCTGATCGCCAATGCAATCGTGCTCGAACTGAAGAAGGCCGACTGACCATGACCACGACTGTAAGCACACAAGGAAAACGCGCATATGGCGTGGGCGCGCTGGTCGCGCTTGCGATTTTGTTCATCGGCGTCACCGTGCTCATCAACTTCGCGCTGCGCGGGGCTCGGCTCGACCTCACTGAAAGCAAGCTCTACTCGATTGCACCCGGCACGGAACGCATTCTCGAGTCGCTAGATGAACCCGTAAACCTGTATTTCTTCTTTTCTCAAGAAGCCAGCAGTCAATCTCCGCCCATCCGGGCGTATGCGCAACGCGTACGCGAACTGCTGGAGGAAATGAGCGAACGCTCCAAGGGCTCGGTGCGCTTGCACGTGATCGATCCGGTGCCGTTCTCCGAAAACGAAGACCGCGCGGCCGAATTGGGACTTCAAGCGGTGCCGATCGGTGCGCGCGGCGAAATGCTCTACTTCGGTCTCGCCGGCACGAACTCCACTGACGGTCAAGAAACGATCGGTTTCTTCCAGCCCGACAAGGAAGAATTTCTGGAGTACGACATCGCGAGCATGATCTATCAGCTCGGGAATCCCGAACGACCCACGATCGGTCTGATGTCAGCCCTGCCCGTGGACGCAGGTTTCGACCAGATGACAGGGCAGATGAGTGAAGGATGGATGAGCATCGCGCAACTGCGCGAGTTGTTCACCGTGGAAACGGTTGCGGCCGACGCCACCAGCATCCCTGAGGAGGTGGACGTGCTGATGGTGATCCACCCACGCGATCTCGAGCCAGGGACGCTGTACGCGATCGATCAATTCGTCATGCGCGGCGGCAAGTTGATCGCCTTCGTCGATCCGCAAGCGGAGAACGATCCGATGGCGCAGCAGATGGGCCCGATGCCCGGCGCGCGCTCATCATCTCTAGAGCAACTGTTCGAGGCTTGGGGCATCGAATATGACCCAAGCCAGATCGTGGGCGATCGCACGCTGGGCCTGACCGTGGCGTTGCGCCAGGGCGATCAGCCTTCGCAACACATCGCAATCATCGGCTTCAACCGCGATTCGATGAACGACCAGGACGTAGTCACGGCAAATCTCGATTCGATCAACACGATGACGGTCGGCGCGCTCGCGAAAAGCGCCGACGCCGCGATCACTTTCGAACCGCTCATTCAATCGAGCGACAACGCCATGCTGTTGCCGACATCGCGCGCCGCGTTCTTACCGGACAGTGCCGCACTGCTCGAGGGTTTCCAGCCGAGCGGCGAGCGCTATACCGTCGCTGCGCGCGTCACCGGAAAACTAAAGTCGGCATTCCCGGACGGCCCGCCCGTAGCAGAAGGCGAAGACACCGTCACCAAGGACGAGGGCCTGACGGAGAGCCAAGGTGACGCCAATCTCATTCTCGTTGCCGATACGGACATCCTTGCCGACCCATTGTGGATTCGTACGCAAAACGTCTTCGGCCAGCGCGTCGCCATGGCTTGGGCCAATAACGGCGACTTCGTCGCAAACAGTCTCGACAACCTTGCCGGCAGCGCCGATCTCATCAGCATCCGCGGTCGCCAGAGCTTCTTCCGCCCATTCACCCGAGTAGAAGCACTACGCCAGCGCGCGGACGATCAACTGCGCGCGAAAGAACAAGAGCTCGACCAGCAGCTGCGCGAAACCGAGAGAAAGTTGTCCGAGCTGCAAGCCGGACGCGATGCGGAAGGATCGCTCATGCTGTCACCGGAGCAGCAAGCAGAGATCGAACGCTTTCAGCAAGAGCGGGTCCGCGTACGTAAGGAATTGCGCGATGTACGGCGCGGTCTCGATATCGAGATTGAACGTCTCGGTACGGCGCTCAAGTTCTGGAACATCTTGTTCATTCCGATCCTGATCACGATCGGCGCGATCGTCCTTGCCGCGTCTCGTCGCCGCAAACTGAAGGCTGGCCGCGCGGCCACGACGGCTGGAGGAGCGGCATGATGAATCCGCGACGCATCATCATTCTGGCAATCGTCGCGTTGGTGGTTGTGACGAGCGCTGTCTTGTTTGCGAATCGCACGACACACACGTCTTCCGATGGCGAACTGTTGTATCCCGAACTGCAAGCGCAAGCCGAAAGCACCACGGCGATCCGCATCTATACGGCAGGCGATACACGGGCGCTCGAGATCGTGCGTGATGGTGCCGATTGGACACTCACTGAGCGTCACGATCATCCCGTCGCTGCGGTGAAGGCGCGCAATCTCGTTCGTGCACTGGCCGGTGCGAAGCTCGTCGAGGAAAAAACCTCCGATGCGTCGAAGTACTCAGCACTGTCCGTCGCGGACGTGAGCAACGAAGACGCCGAAGGCGTGCGCATCGAACTGGAAGGCCCGGCATCGGCTGTGAATTTGATCGTCGGTAAAGACGGCCCGGGTGGCAGGTCGAGCTACGTGCGTCGCGTCGGTGACGCCACGAGTTGGCTCGTGAGCGAACAACTCAGTGCTTCGCCCGAACCGCGCGACTGGCTGCGAAAAGAAATCGTGAACATCTCGGCTGATCGCGTTCAGGCCGCGACGGTCGAGACCCACGGACAGCAGCCCTACACAGCGTCGAAAGACTCGCGCGCCGCTGCGGATTTTGCGGTGGAGCCCTTACCGCGCGGCAAGGAGCTTACGAGTTCGAGCGCAGCCAATAACATCGCGACCGCTTTGCTCAGTCTGTCGCTCGATGATGTGCGACCGAAGAGCGAGTTTGAAAACGACAAGCCGAGCGCACAGGCGACCTTCAAGACATTCGATGGCTTGGTCGTCGAACTGGACGGGTTCGAGCGCGACGACAAGCACTACATCACCCTCACAGCTTCCTTCGATACAGAGTTGGCGGCACGCTTCGAGGTCAAGACGGCCGACGATGAGAGCGCGGCAGACGTAGCGGAAGATGCGAATGCGGCCACGAACAACGTCGAGCAAGAAGCCCAGGAACTGCAGGCAAAGACAGCGAACTGGGGGTATGAGATTCCGGGCTACAAATACGACGCGATCTTCCGGCGACTCGGGGAGATGTTGAAGAAATAGCCTTCCGGCTGTTTTTCATTTGATTCGTGCGAATCAGGCGCCCTTCTTTTCGATTAGCGCCAAAATGCCCATGTGATCGCTGATGCCGTCGAGCACGCGCACATCGCTGGCGTCGTACTCAGGCGTGGCAAAGATCGTATCGACGACGAGTTGCAGATCACCGGCGATGTGCAGCTGCGGATCGATCGTGGTTGTCACGCTGTGCGGCAAGTGATCGACCAGACCCAGCTGCTCGGGAAATTTCCCGAACAATTCGCACCCGCGCGGCGCATTGAAATCGCCGCAGAGCACGTAGTCCGGGTAGCGATTCAACACTCGCTTCAGGCGCTCGAAATCGACGCGCTGTTCGTCAGTCGTACGGCCCTCCTCCGACCAGGTGAAGTGAGTGGTGATGAAGCGATAGGCGTGCCCCCCATGCACGAGCTCCGTCACGAGCACAGCGCGACGGGGGTCATTCGGCTGTCGCAACGTTCGGATGCGTGTGTCTTCCGAGTAATAGACGATCGCCTGCTCGCGAATCGGCAGGCGCGTCAGCACGGCCAATCCCCAGTCACGAGGCGGCTGCGTCGCATGCGTGATGCCGTGAGGCCAACGCGCACTCAACGCAAACGTAAACTGATAACCGCCGAGGGCTGCGAGTCGCGGGCAGTCGACAACCAATGCTTCCTGCAGGCAAATGACATCGGGCAAATGCGTTTCGATGA
>CAZIXV010000004.1:0-30444 GCA_964543105.1 uncultured Steroidobacteraceae bacterium | reverse complement strand
GATTCTTGAGGATCTGCCGCAGGCGCTGCGAGTCGCTGTGAATGATTGCAGGCATTTCAGCCTCGATCGATGCCTCGAAGCTCAGGTCCTTCTGATCGGCGATCGGCTTCACCGTCTCGACGAGATTGTCGATGAGCTGCGGCACGCTGACGGCTTCGCGCGTCACATCGACTTTGCGTGCTTCGATCTTCGACAAATCCAGAATGTCGTTGATCAACTCGAGCAGATCGCTGCCGGCGGAGTAAATGCTGCGTGCGAACTTCACCTGCTCTTCGGTGAGATTACCCTGCGGGTTGTCGCTCAGCAGCTTGGCGAGGATCAGCGAGCTATTGAGCGGCGTGCGCAGCTCATGCGACATGTTCGCCAAGAACTCGGACTTGAATTGATTGGAGCGCTCCAGCTCCGCGGTTTTCGCAAGCGACTCGGCGCGCGCGATTTCGAGTTCCTCGTTCTGTTGCGCCAGTTGCTGTACATGCTCCTCGATCTGCGAGTTCGTCTGCTCGAGTTCGGCTTGTTGCGCTTCCAGCCGCGCTTGGCTGTCTCGCAGCACGTTGCTTTGCTGCTCGAGCTCTTCGTTCGTCACGCGCAATTCTTCTTGCTGCGTCTGCAATTCTTCAGCCTGCCGCTGGGTCGCTCGCAACAAGGCTTCGCGTTCCGCGCGCAGCTTCGCCGTACGCAGCGCAATGCCGGTTGGCTCAGCGAGAAGCTCGAGCAAGGCGCGATCCGACGTATACGCGTGGCGGGTCAAGCCGATTTCGATCGCGCCCACCACCTCGCCATCCGCGATCAAGGGCTGTACCAGCACCGCCGCTGATGCCGCATCGCCCAGCGATGAATTCACTCGCAAGTAATTTTGCGGCGCCGGTTCGAGGTGCAGCGGCTTTTTGGATTTGAACACCTGGCCGATCAGACCTTCGCTATGCGTCATCTGCGCTTGTACCGGGTGATCCTTCGGCAAAGCAAAACCGCCGGTGCGCACCGCCATCCCGTTGTCATCGGCGACGTATAAAGCCCCGACGCGCATCTCGAGATGTTCGGCGAAGAAGTCGAGGATGCGTTCGCTCACTTGCGCGAGTGACAGTTCGCCCACCGTGCGCTCCGACAGACGCGCGACACCCGCGCGCAGCCAATCGCGCTCCGTCAATTCGAGCCGGGAGGTGATGAGCTGGCTCAATGCGAATGCCGCCGCACCCAGCATGATCGCGAAGAACGTACGGTTCATGATCGAAACCCACGGCGCGTAGGTGCCGCGCGGTGAGAACATGAAATCGAGCACCATCAAGACAATGGCGATGGCCGCCACGAGATAAGGCAGCGTGCGGCGATCGGTGAAATAAGTCGCGCCCAGAGGGATGGCGAAAAACATCCAGATGCCAAGCCCGATCTGCGCCTGCAGATCGATGATGAAGATGATGAGCAGCGACATCGAGATCAAGAGCTTCGTTGCCACGGGGACATCGCGCTCGAACCGATTCGTCTTGATCAGGGAATTTGGCATATCAGGTCGCGCCGGTAAGCCCGCCAGCCGGGCGCTGTCATGTTATTGGAGAATCTTCGGCCGAGGGGGATAACCCTTCGCGCACGAAATTGTTCCCTCGAGTCGATCACGCCCGGATGAGCGAGTTCGCGTGCGCTATCACGGCGGCAACACGCTCGCTAAGCTTCGGGACACTCCTTGAGAGATCCACCTCCGTTGAACTGGCTGGCACACGTTTATTTATCCGAACCGAGCGTCGAGTTTCGGCTGGGCAATCTGTTGGCTGATCTCGTGCGCGGCGAGGATCGGGATGGCCTGCCGGAAGATTTCATGCGTGGCGCCGCGCGTCATAAAGCCATCGATGCCTTCACGGACGCTCATCCGATCGTGCATCGCAGCCGCGCCCGCATCAGCGCTCCCTTACGGCGCTTCAGCGGGGTACTCGTCGATATCTTCTATGACTATTGCCTGGCGACGCAGTGGCGCTCGTTTGCAGCAGAGCCGCTCGATCACTTTACTGCGAGCTTCTATGCGGCCGTACAAGCCCGTCCACCGCTGCCGTTGCCGTCAGCGGCACGTGAAACGCTGGATCGCATTCTGCAGCATGATTTGCTCGGCCAGTACGCGCGCATCGAGGGAGTGGAGCACTCGCTCCACCGCATCTCCTTCTACCTGGAGCGGCGTTGGAAACGGCGTTTTCGTTTGGAAAGCGGCGCTGCCGAGCTACTTGCGCAAGAGTCTGAATTCCAGAGTGACTTCGCCGAGTTTTTCCCGCAATTGCGCGCGGCGGTCACATCGAACGAGCGCCGCAACGAACGCGACGCACCTTAGCCTCAACCTTTATAACCGAGCACGCGTGCAGGCAAGAACAGGAGCGTCTTGAGCAAGGCGAAGGCCGCGCCGACCACGACGCCCACGAGGCGAAACGGTAACGAAAACAGCCACAGGATTGGCAGTGCAAACAACACGAGCAATGCGAGCGGCCAGGCGATCGCAAGCAACAAAAACCAGGCAAAGATGATGAGAATGAACTGCATGGGTGACCTCGAGCGTTCTGACGCCGGCACGCGCTAAAAGGTTGCGCGGCAAACAGGGACCTCCGCGCCTTGCGAATCGTTCTTTTCATAGTGACGCATCGAGGAGATCGATATGGCTAGCAAGTCGAAATCGCCGGGCACCGTGAAAGAGACTCTCGCCCACAACGTGCACGTGCAACAGAAACGCAAGGAATGGGCTGCCTCACCGCCCGAAGCCCAGCGCCCGCCACGCGAGCGCGTGAAAGACCAGGAAGCGAAACGGCGGCGGCAGGAAAGCAAATAGCGCCCGCGTCCGCGAAGGCAATCGCTTACACAGGAATGCGTCGGGCGCGCGTTCTTCAGCCCGCTTCGCCACGCGCGCGCTTCGCCGCCTCGACAACATGCTCACACAGCGGCCAATGGTGGCAATCGAGCCCGAACTCAACCCGCTCGATCCACACATTCGTGCATGAGCAGATCCAGCCGCGCTCCGGGTCGTACCGAACCTGCGGCGTATCGGGAGGAGCGGAGGCGGTCATGGGTGGGTGATGGGGGATGGCGATGGGCAATGGGCCAGATTTGTTGACCACAGTCGAAGCTAAACAGCATTCCGAAACAGGATCTCACGATCGAGCGGTGGCCCGTGTGCAATCTGACCATCCGCTATCCGCTATCGCCTATCGCCTATCCTGATTACCGCGTCAGCCTCCGTCCCTCCCACACCTTGCGCTCCGGCGCACGCGGATCGTTCACGACATGAGGCTTCACATCGAAGATCATCGTGGCGCGCTTTGCCGCGTCATATTTCGGCCACGCAGGTAGTCCGCCATGGTTCGGATTGCCGCTGCGCGCAAACGCAATCCATGCACCGCTCATGGCTGCTTCCACTGCTTTCGCATCGGGCCGTGCGTTCGGACTCGCACTCGCATTGTTGAACACGAAGGCGATTTCCGCGCCGTGTGCTGCTTTGAGTGGCGATGCTTCGAAATCGAAGCTGTACATGTACACCGGCGCGGATTGCGCTGCGACTTCAGCGAGGCGAATCGAGCCGATATGAAAGCGATTGCTGCGAATCGCCACGAACAAATCCCAGGGCGACGCCTCTGGGCGCGCCTGGCGATACGCTTCGAACAATTCATCGACGTCCTCGCCGAATATCGGCTCGAGTTCGGCGCGCAGTTGCGCTTCATTCATCTTGCCGAAGTGCGGATGTTCACGCACATACAAAGCGTACTCATCGCGGTTCGAGCCGATGATGAGCGGCACTCCGCGCGCGCTCGGCGCGGCCACTGGGTCGAACATATCCGCCGGCAGATACTCGCCGTCGACGACCGGACCAAAATTCGGCGTTGTGCGGCCCGTCGTCGTCACGGCCCCCAACAAATCTTCCATCGGTAGTGCTTGTAGCTCTTCGATGGTTTTGACGTTGAGCTTCGCCATGACGCTCGCCGTCGCCTCGGCGGCGGTGTCGCTTGAGATGCCCGTCATGCGCGGACCGCTTTGGATGATGCCGCGATGAAACAAACCCTTTGCGGACGGCACACCCAGCAGCGTCGACACCTTCGCGCCGCCGCCGGACTCGCCAAAGATCGTCACGTTCTGCGGATTGCCGCCGAAAGCAGCGATGTTGTCGCGGACCCATTCGAGCGCGAGCTGCATGTCTTGCACGCCCGCGTTACCAGTGCTTTGCCAGGCCTCGCCGCCGACCTCAGCGAGATGCAAATAACCAAACACGTTCAAGCGATGGTTCACCGTGACGACGACGACATCGCCGCGTCGCGCCAGCCGTGCTCCGTCATACAGCGGCTCCGAACCGGCACCGGCATAAAAGCCGCGGCCATGAAACCACACCATGACCGGGCGGCGTTTGGAATCAAGGCGCGGCGTCCAGACATTGAGCACCAGGCAATCCTCGCTCATCGGCAAGAGCTCTCCTTCGTTCACGGTGCGCCGGCCGACATCGCCGCCTTGCGGGCACACCGGCCCAAACGCGGTGGCCTCTTTGACGCCTTCCCATTCATCGACGCGTTGCGGTGCTTTGAAGCGCGCTTCGCCCGCGGTGGATTGCCCGTAATGGATGCCGCGAAACACCAGGACATTGTGATCGGGGAGCGCGTCGCCACGCAGTTGACCTTCCTGCGTCGTCGCAATCGGATCGGCGGCGAGTGCCATGCCGCTCAACAAAAGCATGCTTGTAATGACGAAACGACCGCGTCTCATACATCCCCCTTCTTTTGGTATTTCTGCGCCGACGATAGTTGAAGCGCACCGCACCAGCCATTCGCAGGTGCGGAGATTTGTAAGGATGCTATGACCTTAGACGTCCGCCGTCACGAGCTGCACGACAGCATGGAGCAGCCCGCACGATCGCGTGCCCAGTCCGGACGGCGCGCGGCGAAGCGCTCCCGCCCTGGTTGATCGTCGTAGGGGCGCCGCATGACGTCGAGCAGTTCATGAATGCCGCTATAGTCGCCTTGCTCGGCCAGGCCGATCGCCTGTTGCGCAAGATAGTTGCGCAGCACGTATTTCGGATTCGCGGCGCGCATGGCTGCGCGGCGCTCAGCCGGATCGCGTTGGTCTTCGCGCACCCGCGCGCTATACACGCGCACCCATTCTTTGAAACTGTTGGTCGCCGCATCGAATTTGTCGGCGTCATAGGACGCCTCGGCCAACTGCGACACCGTGAGCGTCTTGGGATCGGCATCGCTCAAGATGCGAAAGAAAATCGTCATGTCGACTTCAAATTGTTGCAGCAGCGCTTGCAGCGCATGCATCAGTTCGACATCGCTGTCGCGACACTCGAGCAGGCCGAGCTTCGCGGCGATATTCGCGCGGTCGGCTGCGGTGTACACATCGACATAGCGCTGCAGCCCGGCATGCAAGGGATCCTCGCTGCCGAACGCGGGCACCAGCGCACTCGCCAGCGCGCCCAGATTCCAGAACGCAATCTGCGGTTGATGACCGAAGCGATAACGTTTGCCCTGCGCGTCGGTCGTGTTCGGCGTCCAGTTCAGGTCGAAGATATCGATCCAGCCGTACGGGCCATAGTCGATCGTGAGTCCGAGGATCGACATGTTGTCCGTATTCATGACGCCATGAACGAAGCCCACCCGCATCCAATGCGCGATCATGATCGCGGTGCGTTCACACACCTCTGCATACCAGCGCGCGAGCATCGCCGGCCGATCTTCGTGCGCTTGCGCCCACAGCTCGGGGAAGTCGCGACGGATCGTGAAATCGATCAGCGTGTTCAACAGCTCGCCTTCGTTGCGCGAAGCCGGCAGCTCGAAATTGCCGAAGCGAATGAACGAGGGCGCCACGCGACAGACGACCGCGCCCGGCTCTGCCTTTGGGTTGCCGTCGTAAAACATGTCACGCACGACACGCTCGCCCGTCGCTACCAAGCTCAGCGCGCGCGTCGTCGGCACACCGAGATGATGCATTGCCTCGCTGCAAAGGAATTCGCGGACCGAGGAGCGCAGCACTGCACGTCCGTCCGCCATCCGCGAGTACGGCGTCGGCCCGGCGCCTTTCAATTGCAGCTCCCAGCGACCGCTCTTCGTCGCCAGCTCACCCAAGGTGATCGCCCGACCGTCGCCGAGTTGCCCGGCCCAGTTACCGAATTGATGTCCACCATAATTTGCCGCGAACGGTTGCATCCCCGGCAGCAGCGCGTTGCCTGAGAAGATCTGCGCGAACTCGGGCGATTCGAGCTCCTCGGCGAGCCCCAACGTTGCCGCCATCTCGCGTGAGTAAGCGATCAGCTTCGGGGCGGCAACAGGGGTGGGATCGACGAATGAGTACAGCGCGCCATGCACCTGTCGGCGGTGATTGCTCGCTTGGGGGTCCGCCGGCAACTCGCGGACGAATGCATTATCAAAGTTCCAATCGCGGAACGAGGCTTGTGGGTCGATGCGTATCACTGCGTTCATGAAGAAATAAACGCGACCTGGTGACGCAAGTTGCGTCAGCGCTTGGCCGGCTGGGTCGCGGCGATCAAGACCGCGCGCGCCTGTTCAGGTGTGAGCGCCTCGCCGGCCAGTTTCGTGATCGCGCACAGCAGGCGCACTGCAGCGCTCGCGCCCTGCTTGTTCACCTGCGTCGACCACTTGATGCCGTGATGCTCGAAGGTCGCGCGCAACGCTTCGGCAGCCAGGCTTGCCGAACGCGTGTTCTTGCGATCCGCGAGCTGCGCTTCTGCGGCCTGCGCTGCGGTCAGCGCCTGCTGCAACCAGGCGCTGATCTGCGCGCTGGAGGCCAGGGTTTGGTTCGGCGCGCTGCGCATGGCAGCACCGAGTTGCGCGAGCGCCTCATATTCCAGCGAGCGGGGTTTCGTCTGCGCGTTCGCAAACCACTCGCATAGCGCGCCCGCATGCTTGCGAAAACCCTTGAGGGTCTGGCGCACCTCGCGCCCGCGCGGCCCGCTCTCTAGCGCGCGTGCGCGCTTGTAGCGCTCAGCAATATTGCCGATGTGATCGATGAACTCATCACTGTCGTGCACCGTGCGCGCCACTTTGGCAAGCGACGCATTGATTCTTTTGCGTTTCATGCGCGCGATTGTAGCGGCGAAGCGCGCGTCGTGAGCTGGGCTTTGTGGTCGGAATTCATTCGACGCTCTGCTCAAGTGTCGGATTGATGTCCGACCCACAACTGAGCTCACCCCTTCACACACACCACTTGCTTCAATGTATGCACCACCTCGACCAGGTCCTGCTGTGCGCGCATGACCGCGTCGATATCCTTGGAGGCCGCCGGAGTCTCGTCGATCACGTTCTTGTCCTTGCGGCATTCGACCCCTTCGGTCGCCGCGCGGTGTTCGGCCAAGGTGAAGCGCTTGCGCGCTTCGGTGCGTGACATCTTGCGTCCCGCGCCGTGACTGCAGCTGTGGAAGCTGTCTTCGTTGCCGCGACCGCGCACGATGTATGAACGCGCGCCCATGCTGCCGGGAATGATGCCCAGTTCGCCTTTGCGCGCCCGCACCGCGCCCTTGCGGGTGACGAGGATGTCCTGCCCGAAATGCTGCTCGCGGCTTACGTAGTTGTGATGGCAGTTCACAGCTTCCATGTGCGTCTGAAAAGGTTTGGTGATTTCTGATTTCACCGCACGCACGACGTTTTCCATCATCACTTCGCGATTCAATCGCGCATAGTCCTGCGCCCATTCCACCGCTTCGACGTAGTCGTCGAAGTGCTGCGTGCCTTCGGAAAAATACGCGAGGTCCTTGTCGGGCAGATTCGCCATCCACGCGCGCATGTCTTCACGCGCGAGTTCAATGAACAGCCTGCCGATGGCATTACCGACGCCGCGCGAACCGCTGTGGAGCATGAACCACACAGCCCCTTGTTCATCCAGGCAGATCTCTACGAAATGATTGCCTGTACCGAGCGTGCCGAGATGCAAGCGATTGTTCGTTCGTTCGAGCTGCGGATATTTCTCCACAATGCGTGCGAAGCGATCGTGCAAACGCGCCCAGGCCGCATCGACATTGCTTGGCGGGCGATCGCCCCATGCCCCTTGATCGCGCTTGCCGAAGGTTTTTCCGTGCGGTACGGCACGCTCGATGGCGGAGCGCACGCGGCTCAAGTTATCCGGCAGGTCGGCGTCGGTGAGCGTCGTCTTCACCGCGATCATGCCGCAGCCGATATCCACGCCGACGGCCGCGGGAATCACGGCGTCGACGGTCGGAATCACGCTGCCCACCGTCGACCCGATGCCGACATGCACATCCGGCATGACGGCAATGTGCTTGAAGATGAAGGGCAGCCGTGCCGCTTTTTGCAGCTGCTGACGCGCTTCGTCCTCGACCGGCACGCCATGCGTCCACATTTTGATGCGGCCGCCGCCCTCGACAGCCACCGTTTCGTAGCTACTGCTTTTCATCGCCTTCTCCTGCCAAGCCGATGGAGATGGCGTCTACGGGCGGCACATTCAACCGCCGAATGCGAATGGAGGCGCACAGCGCGACCGCGGCCGCGCTGTGCGCAATGCGTCACCAGGACTTCTGCAGACTCACCGAGACGACGCGGCCGAGCGCCGACGCCACCGACGGATCGTAGCCGCGATCGTAGTCGACGAATGGCGGCTCTTCATCGAGCAAGTTCTTGAAGTTCAACCCGACGCGCAGATCGCTCAATGCACCCTCCCCGCCTCGGTCGAACGTGTACGACAAATCGAGATCGACCGTCGTATAGCTCGGCACGTCCGGCACGAGCGTGCTGAGATCGTTGGTGTAGCTATTCAAGTAATTGAGTGTCGCGATGCCATTGAAATCACCTTGGCCGTACGCAAACGTGAGCCGGCCGCGAAACTCCGGCGGAAACGTGATCGTGTTCAGACGATCGACCATGGGGCTCGCGCCCGTGCTCGTATCGAAGCTCAGGAAATACGTCGCCGTTGCGCCCACGGAAAATGTGCCGGGTCCGACCGGCAAGGAGTACGAGCCTTGTAAATCGAAACCGTCCGCGGTCGTCTTGCCGAGATTGCGCCGACGCGCATCGACGATGACGGTGGTTGCCGAATAATCCGTCGCGCCAGGCGTGACATACGGCGAGGTCTCGACACGCTCGATTGCCTCGGCAAAGCGCGGGTTGTCGCGATAGAACACGTTTTCGGGAAAGTACTCTGGCTGCGTCAGGATCTGCGTGAGGATGCCGAAGCCGTCGTACACCTGACCTGAATAGATGAGATCGAAGTATGTGACCCCAAGGCGCATTCCGGCGACGATCTCAGGTCCGATATCCAGTCCGACCGACCATGTTTGCGCGGTCTCCGGCGCGAGATTCGGATTGCCACCGACGATCGCTGTGATCAGCTGTGCACCGCGGCCCGCGACAACGCGCGGAAATTGATAGAAGCCCGAGCCGCTCGAAAACGGATCCAAGTCGACCAGATTCGGCGCACGGAACGAGGTGCCATAGCTGCCGCGTAACGTCACACCCGCGATGGGACTGTAGTTCACGCCGAACTTCGGATTGTCGGTCGAACCGAAATCGCTGTAGTCCTCATAGCGGATCGCAGCGGACAGATCCAACCGATGGATGCCGTCGATCGCATTCGCGCCACCGACGATGGGCACGAACACTTCGGCATAGGCCGCCGTGACATCACGATCGATGCCTTGCAACTCGAACAGTGGCGCTTGCACCAGGCCGCGAATCGACTCGCCTGACAGACTTTCAGAGCGCAGCTCGCCGCCGACCGCAAGCCGCACCGCGCCGCCGGGCAGTTCGAACAAGTCGCCATTCAAATCAGCTTCGATCTGTTCGAGTTCGTTCTCGCCTTGCACCTCAAAGAGGGCGGTCTGAATCGCCGCGATTTGCGCGGCGGTGAGATTGCCGGGACCGCCGAAGAGATTGAGACCGACCGCAGGATCCGGATTGTTCACGAAGGGACGCAGGCTTGTCGTCGTTACGCCGAGATCGCGGCGCTCGTAGTCTTCGCCGCTGCCGCTGACGCCGGACAGTGAAGCGCGCCAGCTGCCGAAATCGAACTCCACGCCGGCCATGATCTGCTCGGTCTGGCCGAAGCCACGCGTGCGACGCGGCCCCAGTTCGGGCGTGAAATCGTAGTTGACCGTAAAGTTGGCCGGCAGACCCGCCGGACGATACGGGTTGGTCGGCGTGATCGTGATGCCCGTCACCTCGTGTTGCTGACCGCGAATGCCGACCGCTGCAAAATCGCGCTTGGAATAAAACCCCTGCGCCCAGAGACGCACAGAATCCGTCACGTCCTGTGTGAACGACGCGTAGTAGCTGTCTCGCTGTTGCTCTGGCAACAACCACGAACCGGCCGACGGATCGCAGCGATTGTCGGTCCCCGGCGTCAACTGCGAGATATCTGTCGGGCCTGCACCGGACGGCAGCGCATATGTGACAGGGCCCGCCGTCAATGTGCCTGGCGCACACGCCGTCGGGCGCGCGTCCAGGCCACCGCGGCCCGAGCGATCGGCCGAGATAAACGGTCGATCAGATTGCACCAGATGATCATTGTCGCTGCGGTTCGCGGCGACCACGACGCTGCCAGAACCCCAGTCGAAGCCGCCGATACCGCCGATCTGGTAATCGGCGTAGTCATCGGCAACGCCATACCGAGCACTGACCTCGGCGCCCTTGAAGCTCTTGCGCGGAATCAAATTGACGACACCTGCGATTGCATCGGAGCCATAGATTGCCGAAGCGCCATCCGCCACGACCTCCAGACGCTCGAGCGCAAGTGGTGGCAAGAACGAGGGATCGACGTAGTTGCCCATCGTGCCGGCGGCGGCAACGCGCTTGCCGTCGAACAACACCAGCGTCGCGGATTGGCCGATGCCACGTAGATTGGGCGAATTGGCCCGCGTGATGTTCGTTGCCGAGTTCGCCCCGAAGCTACCTTCGGCGTTGATGCCCAACGAGGTGATCTGCGGCACTTCGCGCAGAATGTCGGCCGTTGTCATCGCACCGGAGCTCTGGATTTCTTCCTGGCCGATGGCGATGACCGACGACCCCACCGGCGCGACACCGCGAATGCGGCTGCCCGTGACGACGACTTCGTTGAGCGATTCGGTGGCGGCCTCTTGAGCCGAGAGACTGCCTAAACCGACCGCGGTAAGACTGGATCCCAGCAGGATCGAGCGTACTGCGCTACGTACGCGCGTAGACGTGTATCGAGAAAGCTGCGTCCGTGCCGATGGATTACCACAATTCATAGTTCCCCCTCGGTCTTCATGGTGAGCGAATGCTTTGGTGAACCAAGGCTTCGTCAATTGTTCGTAGTGCCAACGGTTCGAATATATCCGAACGGTGCGGTCAGGAAAGTAGAATTCATCGCAATCGGTACTCATCCTCTGGATCGCGAGCGTCGACTCGAGCGAACGATACGCAACGCTCTCGCAATATCACTGCCGCTCTGCGACATCTTTCTCGACTCGATCGTTCGCGTCAGAATCCGCTCGCTCGAACGGCAGGATGAGCCAGGGACAAGAAATGAAGCGGGAGTTACACGGAACGTGCATGCGTCATGCCCTGCAGCTGGCGCTGATCTTGATGCTGCTCATGACGCTTGGCGGTTGTTCGATGGCGCGACTGCAAAAGGAAGTCGAAGCGATGTTCAAAGTGAGCGTCGTGATCGGTCGCGTTCTGGCACCGGCCGAATGGCACGGGCCGGTCGTCGTTGCCGCAATTCAGGAGGACGCGGACAAGCAAACCATTGCGCATCATGTGCTGCTGCATGAGCCGGGCGGATATGAGCTCATCATTCCCGATGGCCGCTATCGCATCGTGGCATTCGGCGATCGCGATGGAAACTACGCGGCGGACGCCGCGGACCCCGCTGCCATCGTGCCGTCCATTCAAGTCGATGGTGCGCCTAGCATCTGGCTGGACCTGTCACTGGATTTTGATGTTGCAGCGGATGTGCAGGCATCCTTGCCGCCGGCAATGCCGCTGCCCAAGACACACAGTGCGCAGGCTGGAGCGATCGCGGATCTCGATGCGCGTGAGTTCTCCGCGGACGCGGGCAGGCAAGGCTACTGGGCGCCGCTCGACTTCGTGCGCGAGATCGGCGGCAATGTTTATTTTCTCGAGCCCTACGATCCGGCACGCGATGTCGTGCTGTTCGTGCATGGCGCGAGCGGCTCGGCGCAAGACTTTCGTCACTTCTACGCGCAGCTCGATCGCGAGCAGTATCAGGCGTGGATTTTCCAATACCCTTCCGGCGCAGCGCTCGACGCCAACACAGATCTTTTGTACTGGAAGCTGTTGCAACTGCAAGCGCGTCTGACAATCACGCGAATGAACGTCGTCGCGCACAGCATGGGTGGCCTGCTCGTGCGTCACTTCCTGACGAAATACGGTGCGGAGTTTCCGCAGGTCGATCGGTTCATTTCCATCTCGACGCCATGGGCGGGCGAGGCGTCGGCAAGTCTGGGCGTGAAGCATTCCATCGCGGTCATTCCTTCCTGGCGCGACATGGAGCCGGACGGCAAGTTCATCCGCGAGCTGTTCGATCGACCCCTGCCGTCGCACGTGTCGCACACGCTGCTGTTCGGTCATCGGGGCGGTTACAACGCGTTTCGCCCGACAAGCGACGGCGCCGTCACGCTCGCGAGTCAATTGCGTCCGGAGGCGCAAGCGAATGCGACTCAAGTATTTGGCTTCGATGAAGATCATGTGAGCGTGCTGTCATCGCCGCAGGTCCTGGCGCGAGTGATGAGCGTGCTCGATGCGAGCAGTGCAAACTCGCCGCAGACGCTCGGCGGCGCTACCTCGAAGAACCCTTCGTTTGCCGAACCCGCACCGATCCCGATGCAGTAGCCAAACGACATCCGATCCTGCCGACGAGCCAACGGCTTCGAACGCACCTAACGCAGCGCATGACGACAGCAGCCGCTCACTTTCCGTTCATGTCGGAACCGCTACGCTGCCCGGTGACTCTAAGCGGTCATTAAATTCGAAGGAGAAGCTCATGCCACTACGAACGCATTTTTGGCGCTCGCTGCTCGGACTTACGTTCTTGGGCTTTTGCGCTTCGTCACTGGCGGCGGACGACGCGCCCGTCCAAGCGAAGTGGCAGGTGCAAGAGATCAAGTACAGCTATGTCGGCTTTACGACGGCGTACGACTGTGACGCGGCAGCCAGCAAGATCAAAGCCATTCTGGAAACGGTCGGCGCTCATCCAGATACGCGGGTGCGCGCGACAGGCTGTCCGCTGACGCGCCCATCACGCACGTTCTTTGTCACGATCACCGCCGTGACGCCGGTGCCTGCGGATGAATTGGAAGAGACGGCTGCAGACAAGTCCCGCCAAGAACTGCTGCAACGGCTCGGCGTAAAGAACAATTTCTCCGATGAATTCTCGGCTACGTGGCAGAGCGTCGATCTATCGAAGGAGCGCCGCCTGAACATTCGCTCCGGCGATTGCGAACTCATCGAGGGCATACGCGACAAGATCCTGCCGCACTTCAGCGTGAAGATCGAAGAGGACCGAGTGTCGTGCACCCCCAATCAGCTCAGCATTCAGCCACCGCAATTGAAGGTCTCAGCACTCGTTGCGCAGAAGAGCCCGGATGCGCAGGAATGATGGACTGAGGGGTTGTGGGTCCGTCGGGGCTCGGGGCTGAGCTTTTCTGACCCGAGCCACGCGCCCCGAGCCCTTGATGGCACTTAACTCAATGCCATCGCGATAAATCCGACCTCCAGCAGCCTCCTTCTAATTGTCTGACAAATCATAATTGCCTACTCTTCGGTTACGCCCACCCAGCGAGGACCTCATGAGTAAGCGCCGATCCGATTCGACTCTCACGGCGACTCGCCGCCAGATCATGCAGGCGCTCGGCGCCACCGCCCTGGTTGCAGGGCCTGCCGGCGAGTTTGCCTTTGCGGCAACCGCCGCCGAGACACCAGGCGTGCGGCGTGCACCGCGCCTGCAAGCTTTCTCGCTCGAGGATGTGCGGTTGCTGCCGGGCCCATTCCTGGATGCGCAATTGCGCGATGAACGTTATCTATTGCAGCTCGAACCCGATCGTATGCTGCACAACTTCCGTCGCAATGCGGGCCTGGAACCCAAAGCGCCCGTCTACGGCGGCTGGGAATCGCAAGAACCTTGGGTCGAGATTCGCTGCCACGGTCATACGCTCGGCCACTACCTGAGCGCCTGCGCCATGATGTTCGCGTCCACCGGCAAAGCGGTGTTCAAAGAGCGCACCGACTACATCGTTGGCGAATTGCGCGCATGCCAGGACGCCGCCAAATCAGGTCTCGTGTGCGCGTTCCCCGACGGCGCACGGCAACTGGAATTGAGCGTACAGGGCCGCGAATTTCACGGCGTGCCGTGGTACACGATGCACAAGATCTTCGCGGGCCTGCGTGATGCACATGTATTCACGCACAACCCGATCGCGTTGGACGCTCTGAAGCGGCTCGCCGATTACACCGCGAATCTCACCGCGGCGTTATCGGATGCGCAAATGCAGAAGATGCTCGATCGCGAACACGGCGGCATGAACGAAACGCTTGCGGACCTGTACGCGCTGACGGGCGAGCAACGCTATCTCGATCTCGCCATCAAATTCACGCACCGCGCGTTGCTGCAGCCGATGCTCGAGCAGCGCGATGTACTGAGCGGACTGCACTCGAACACTCAGATCCCCAAAGCGATCGGCTTTCAACGTCTTTATGAGCTGACCGGCGACAACGAATACCGCGCCGCCGCGGAATTCTTCTGGCGCACGATCATCGACCATCGCACCTACGCGACCGGCGGCAACGGCGATGTCGAGCATTTCTTTCCGCCCGAGGAATTCGCGCAGCGCCTGCAGTCCGCGAAAACCATGGAAACCTGTTGCATGCACAACATGCTGCGGCTGACGCGTGCGCTGTATGCGCATGATCCGCGCGTCGAATACGCGGACTACTACGAGCGCACGCTCTACAACGGCATTCTTGCCTCGCAGGATCCGCAGTCGGGGATGATGACGTACTTCCAGGCGACACGGCCCGGGTACGTCAAGCTCTTTCATACGCCGACGGATTCGTTCTGGTGCTGCACCGGCTCAGGCATCGAAAACCATGCGAAATACGGCGATTCGATTTACTTCCATGACGATGTATCGCTGTATGTGAATCTCTTCATCAGCTCGACGCTCGACTGGCATGCAAAAGGCTTGCGACTCACTCAGACGACCCGCTTCCCGCATGCGGCGGCCACCGAGATCACGCTGCGGCTCGAGCGGCCGCAGACATTTACATTGCGCATTCGCCAGCCGAGCTGGTGCGACACGAGCACGGTGGCGATCAACGGCCGGACGCAGTCGCACCGCACGCCTGGGCAGTACATCGCACTGCGTCGCGAATGGCGCGATGGCGATCGCATCGAAATGCAATTGCCGATGCAGCTGCAGCTCGAAGCACTACCCTCGGCGCCTGAGTATGCCGCGGTACTCTATGGGCCGATCGTGCTCGCGGGGCGACTCGGCACCGAAGGATTGAGTCCCGGCGCGCAGATCATCAAGAACGAACGCGAGTCCGGCGAGATGTTGCACATCCCGCGCGAGGTGCCTACGTGGACGCTGGATCGCAAGCAGCTGTCGGCACACATTCACCCGATCGCCCATCGGCCGCTGGCATTTCGCGCGCAAGGTGTACAGGACTTACCGAAGCTCGAACTCATCCCGTATTTCGCCATTGCGCATGAGCGCTACAACTTGTACTGGCGCCTCGCGTGATCTGACTGCAGCAATGCGGCGAGCGCGCTATCTTTGCGGGTCTCGCCAAACTTCATGCAGGTGCGTCATGAACCGCGTTCTTTCGTTCGTATTGCTCATCACGCTTCTCGGCTGTGGCCGTGAGCCGGCGCCGGTGATCCCTGCACAAACGTCGTCGGGCGAAGCCGCCGATCCAGCTTTCGTGGGCAAAGTCTGGATCTCGACGACACCGGGCGCACCGCTCGGCGCGATGCGGATCTTCTTGCCGAATCGCACGCTCGTCATGGGTTCGTGTGCCGAGACGTATCGGTTGGTGGAATGGGGTATTGCCGGCGATCACGTCCGCTGGGCCGACGGCGCAATTCCAATCGAGGAGGCGGTCGAAATGCCGCGCCCGAATCAGCTCATCCTGAAGATTGCCGGTCGGGATGAATCGTATCTCGAGGCCGGTGTGCCGTATCGGTGTCCGGAGGCGTAGAGCTTGGGGGCTTTGAGTGTGGCTCGATCTTTGTGGGTCGGAATTTTTGCCGACGCTCTTAGAGTCGAACTCAAAATACGAGCTACTTCTCCGCGTGCCCGCCGAATTGCTCGCGCATCGCCGAGAGCAATTGATTGGCGTATCGATCTTCATCGCGTGAACTGAAGCGGCTGAATAGCGCACTGGCCAGGGTGGGCATGGGAACGCCGAGGTCGGTTGCGGCTTTCAGAGTCCACCGACCTTCACCGGAATCCGACACCCGCCCTGCATAGCGCTCGAGCTGCGGATCTTTGCTCAAGGCATTGGCCGTGAGATCTAACAGCCACGAGCGCACGACGCTGCCGTGACGCCAGACCTCCGCAATAGCGCCGATGTCGAAGTCATATTGATACGTGTCGGGGTGATCGAGCGGTGCGGTCTCCGCATCCGCGGCGCGCTGTTTGCTGCCGCGATTCGCGTGCGCCAGCACATTGAAGCCCTCTGCATACGCTGCCATCAACGAGTATTCGATCCCGTTGTGGATCATCTTGACGAAGTGCCCAGCGCCCGCGGGGCCGCAATGCAGATAGCCATCTCGCGCCGTGTCTGCAGTCATGCCGTCACTCGCTTGTTTCGGCCCCAGCGCCAAGGTCGCGAACACCGACTGCAGGCGACTGACCGGCTCGGGCTCGCCACCAATCATCAGGCAATAGCCAGCCTCCAAGCCCCACACGCCGCCGCTCGTACCTACATCGACGAAGTGGATGCCGCTCTCGCGCAACTCGCGATCCCAAGCAATGGCATCGCGGTAATTGGAGTTGCCGCCATCAATGACGATGTCGTCCGCGGTGAGAAGCGGCGTGAGTTGCTCGATGACCTCGCGGACGATACCCGCTGGCACCATGAGCCAGATCGCGCGCGGCGCTTTGAGTTTCGCGACCAGTTCAGTCAGCGTCGCGGCAGGCGTGGCGCCTTCCTTTTCGAGTTGTGTCACCGCGTCTTGCACGGCGTCGTACACCACACACGCATGGCCGCCACGCATCAAGCGCCGCACCATGTTGGCGCCCATGCGGCCCAACCCGATCATTCCTATCTGCACAAATCCCTCCCGTCCGACCTCGCCTCATGCGGGGAGGAAACGCATCTTCTTACTTATGACGGCTGCTTGCACCCCGCAGTGTCCGCGTAGCGTCGCACCTCAACTCAGCCCTCGAACAACCCGTTATTGGGCGGAGGATCGGTAGAAACTGGGGGAGGATTCGGCGCATCGGCCTTCGCGTAATGGCCGAGCTGGTTCTCGATTTCATCTACATCAGACATATCGAGCAAAAAACCGATGACGGCATACAGCTCCTCGCGCGACATATCGCGCACAGCGTCGCCCATCAAGTTCAATGCTTGTCCGCGCGATTCGAAACGACTGCGAAAACTGGGATTCATACTTCCCTCCGCCCAGGTCTCATCGTGAGCCCTTCGTCATGGATTGGGTCATGAATGTTCATGACGCGCCGGAATGACCGGCTTCCAACTATCAACTCCGTCCGCGGTGCGCTGTTCCAACCTCGGCAAACTGCTGACGAAAGCGCCACCTGCGGGATGTTTATGCTGGCGCGTACGGCAATTCGACACTGAAGCGAGCGCCGTGACCCTCCTCACTGTGCGCGCGCACGCGGCCGTTCATGCGCTCGAGCGCCTTACGCACCAATGCCAGACCAATGCCGGTTCCTTCGTATTGCTCGTCGCGATGCAAGCGATGAAAGAGTTTGAAGATCTGGTCGTGATACTGCATGTCAAAGCCGATGCCGTTGTCCACGACATCGATGCGAACGATGCCATCGGCGACGCTCGAGCGGATGTCGATACGCGGCGCATGCACGTTGGCAGTGAACTTGAGCGCATTCTGGAGCAGATTCTGCAGCACCAGCGCGAGCGCTTCGCGATCCGCCCGGATGCGCAGCGCCGAGATGCCCACCCGCACATCGACTTGGCGACGTTCGATGTCCTGTGCTTGCTCGGCCACTTGGGTGGTGATGAGCGCGTCCAGGTCGATGGATTCAGCCGTGAAAGGACGCCGCTCGATGCGTGAATACGCCAGCAGATCTTCGATCAACTTCGCCATCTTCACGGCGCTGCGACGAATGCGCTCGACGTAAGAGCGGCTGCGCGGATCACCGCGTTCGCTCACGGCCTCTTCGAGCAGATGCCCGAAACCATCGATGGCGCGCAATGGCGCCTTCAAATCATGGGCAACGGCGTAGGCAAAGCCTTCTAATTCTTCGTAGGCACGCTGCAGTTCGCGCGTGCGCTCGGCGACGCGATCCTCAAGGTGTCCATGTAAATCGCGCACGCGGGCTTCACTCTCCATCAATTCGCGATTCGTCGCCCGCAACCGCTCGTTCATCGCGCGTAATTCGCGCGTCAAGCGTTGCGACTCTCGCTGCATCCACGCTTCACGCACACCCAAGATGAATGCGAACAATATCAACAGAAGCGCCACGACGATGAGCACTCGCACGCTCAGCTGATCGGCCGCCAACATTCCCACGCCCACCATCAGAATGATCAGCAGCGCCGGGATCGTGGCTTCCAGTTGCTGCGTGCGACGGCCTGCGACTTCCACGCCGCCTTCGTTCGCAAGCGGCAAGCGCCGCAATTGCGCCGCCACACCATAGGCGATGAACGTCAGCGCCCAGCTCGTGTTGACCCAGTCTGCCGGGGTATACGTTTGCAGGATCAATGCGTGTACATAGACGAAATTGCCGAGCCCGTAGATGGCGGTTCCCACGGCAATGAGCAGCATCGGTTTCCAACTCGCCAGCCAGCGCTGTGTCCACAGGTAATACAGCGCGGCGAAGAAGGGCATGGACATGAACGTGCAGTGCAGAAGCACACCAATGACGCTAGCCGGGCTCCGTGCATTCACCGTGGGTTCCCAAAAGATGATGACGAGCGTCGCGGCCATGCAGCAGCCGATCAGTCCGAGATTGCCAAGGTGCTGAAATGTGAAAGGAGCACGGGCCGCAGAATCCGACAGCCAGCCAAGCGCCCTCAATAGCAACGCCGCGTACACCCAATAAAAGAAGGTGTTCAGGCGCGGAAAGCTCGGCACTTCGGGCAGCACGAACACGTAGTAGGCCCAACAAATCTGGCCCGCACACCAACTGGCGCAGCTCCATGCAACGAGCTGCCAGCCACGGCGCTGCAGGGCGCTCAATGCCGTATCGCGTGAGGTCTGCCACGCTGAGTACGCAGCCGCCAAGGGCGCCAGCGTCCATACCGCATTATTGAGGATCAAAGCCGCATCATCGGCAGCAAGCATCAATACGAGAACGTAGACCGCGACGAATGCCAGCCAGCCGAGGATCGGCGCACGCTCGGCGTAAAATGTGCGGGTCTGCGGGTGGGTCATGTCTCGACCATTCCTGTCGATGCAAGCAGCGAATGTAGCCTTGGCGTGGGTTGCGAATTTTTCTTGTCGGATCAAGCTGCGCTACGTGCGGCGCCGCGCTCGCTGCTATCGTAGCGTCACCGATCCACTACGTCGCCTGCCTTGCAAAGACGCCACGCCTTGATCGCCCCTGAATCCAAACAGCGCGCTGCGCGCTGGCTGATCCTCATCATCGCCACCGTACTTTTTGCTGCGGCCATCCTGCTTTGGCGTTACACACCGCTGGCGGAATGGGCGAATCCCGAGCGGGTGGCGGAATGGATGGCGCAGGTACGCAACTCGCCCTGGTCACCGCTCATCGTGATCGCCGCCTTCGTGGTGGGCGGGCTCGTCATGTTTCCGCTCACGCTGTTGATCGCCGCGACGGCCATCGTGTTTCCAGCGGGCGTGGCCGTTGCATTGTCGATCACGGGAGGCATGGCAAACGCCATCATCCTGTACGTCATCGGCCGCAGCGCGATGCGCGAGACGGTGACTCGCGCCTTCGAGGAATACGTCGAAAAATTGCGGGCGGCATTGGATCGCAGCGGCATCATCGCCGTTGCAGCCATTCGCATGGTGCCGCTCGCGCCCTTCACGCTCGTGAACCTCGCGGCCGGCGCGATCAACGTCCGCTTTCGCGATTACAGCTTAGGAACGCTGCTTGGCATTCTGCCCGGCACGACTGCGCTCACCGCGTTCGGTCGTCAGCTGCGCGAAATCATCGAGCAGCCGACGCTTGCTAACGTCGCGCTGCTCGCAGCCGTCCTGCTCGCCTGGATCGGTCTGTCACTCGGCTTGCAAAAATTCGTCTCTCGCTGGCAGCGCCGACGAGGTCATCAGCGCGCGGCTTGATTGCGCCTGCTTTCGCGAGCGGCGCGTGCCTCCTCGAGCAAGGCGCGTTGTTGCGCGACGCCCTCTTCGTCATCGCTATGCAAGCCCAACACGTCCATCAAGGTATCGCGGCGCTCGGCGAGCGCGATCCCGATGCTCACGAGATCCAGCTTGCCGTCGAGTTGCGGAAAGATCTTGCCTTCCTCGTCCGCGACGTGGGCGCGTACCTCTTCGGCTAGTGCCGCCATCGTGGATTGGAATTCAGCATGATCCGACGTCATCGATTCGACGCGTGAGATCAGCTGCTTGGCTTGCGTGTGCTCAGTTTCTGCAGCGTCGATCAGCGATGCGTCGCCGATGACGCGGCGGGCTGCCGGGTAGAACAGCTCCTCTTCGATCTGCGCGTGGATCCGCAGGAGTTTGCAGATTCTGCGCGCAAGTGGATCAAGCTGCTGTTGAGCGGCTCGTGTGAATTCGTTGAACAGATCATCGACGAGTTTGTGGTCGCGCTTGAGCAAACCCAATGCATCCGTCACGACTGCGTCCGTGGATGAACGACTTGCCTCGTCGCCCGAAATCTCTCTTGCCATTGCCTCGTCCCCTTCGGCTGTACATGCAACGTGCATGTGCTGGAGACGGATTTACGTTCCAGCAGTGAACGAGTTCCGTCGCGCAGTTGATTGCATGCAGTTCAACGCTCGTAAAGACCGATCAACAGGCCTTTGGCGAGAACGTGATCGCGGATTCGCGCAAGTAACGTGGCGCGTCCAGGCGGACGTTCAAAACGCGGCACTTGATCGAGCACGAAAATTTGAAAGACATACCGATGCGCGCCATGACCCGGCGGCGGATCCGGTGGCACATAGGTAGGAGATAGATAAGAGTTGCGCCCCATCGCGTTCAGATCGGCATCGTCGCGATGTGTCGGCAACGCACCTTCAGGCAATGAACCGTCCGCACCCGGTAAGTCCCACACGATGCCGTGAACAAACGGCTGCGGCGTCGGACTATCGGCGTCTTCGATGAGCAAGATCGCGGCTTGAGCTTCCGGCGGAACGCCACGCCACTCGAGCGGCGGCGAGACACCCGCGCCGTCGGCGGTATAGCGGACAGGAATGGATTCGTTGTAAGCGAACGCCGGACTGGCAACTTCGATGCTGGCGTCGACACCGGTGAGTTCGGTGTCCGCAATCGCGAGTTCTGCGGCGCCCGCACGCACCGACTTCATCGCACGTCCGATATTCGCAGGAATTTTTTCGAGCATGTGCCGCTCCGTTTCGCTGGCATGTGCTCGATAAATGCAGGCGGCGCCACCGGAGATCCGGTAGCGGAGGCGTTCTCTCTTTTTGTACTAGGTGCCCGCTCCGCGGCGAGCGTGCGCGAGACTTACTGCACGCGATCCAAGCCGATGGCGTATTGCGCGTGACACTCGGTGCACATGAGATAGATGTCGCCGCCTGCAGTGAACAGCGCGTCGACGTCCTGCGCCTCAGCAGCAGCCATCGCCGCTTGCGCCGCACGCGTCAACGCATGTGAATGCCTCACCCAGTCGTCACGATCGCGCAGCCGTCCCGGCGTGAGCAGCAAGTTGGCCGATTCAGCGACGACGGCCGCGGCATCGCGCACCGCAATCCATTCTTCATCGCTCGCAGGGCGCATGTTCTGTTCGCCCTCTTCAGTGATGATGGTTCCCACGGCGTCCCACACCACATCTGCGCTGGGCTCCATGATCCAATTCATGACTTGCTGGACGTTCGCGATCTCGCGGAATTCGACCGTCGCGGCCGCGTTCGCTTGCGGTGTTGGAACTTCAGATTGGCAACTGCACAGAGCAAGGGTCAGCAGCAGGATCGACAGACGTTTCATGAAGCGCTCTCCGCGCATGCGTGCAACGGGTTCGATGCACGTCACGCTCGTTTTTTGACTGCGCGGAGTCTAGCCGCTTGCGCACAAGTGCGGGGCGTTTCGCGTCGCCTGGCGCGCGCAGGGCTTGACCATTCTAAATAGACCTGGAGACCTGCGATGAATAAAGATTCGCACGGGTTTCCGGCCGTACCATCTTTCATTTAGACGTTGAGCCGTCCAACGCGTACGGTCGATAGGCACATCTGCTTCAGCCAACGGCTCGGGGGAAAGTTCTAATGCATAGCGTATCCGCGCGCCTGCTCTGCACAGCAGCAGCAGTGGCAATCATGTCCACGTCTGTGGCGATTGCCGCTGAGTCGACCGCAAAAATTCCGCGCACCAAAGAGGGCAAGCCGGATCTCAATGGCATCTGGCAGACATTGAATTCCGCCAACTACGATCTGGAACCGCATCCGGCGCGCGCTGCGATGGCCATGGTCCCTGGTCAATTCGTGCCGGTTCCGGCGCCGGAGGTTGTGGCGCTTGGTGCAGTTGGTTCGGTGCCTGCTGGTTTGGGCGTCGTCGAAGGCGACGAGATTCCATACACGCCCGAGGCACTCGAGCGTAAAAAAGAAAACCAGAAAAACTGGCTGACGCTCGATCCGGAAATCAAGTGTTACCTGCCCGGCGTGCCGCGGGCGACTTACATGCCCTTCCCGTTTCAGATCTTCCAAAGCAAGGACTACACGTTCATTGCTTATGAATACGCAGGCGCCACGCGCAACATTTATATGAAGGATCCAGGTCCGCCGCCGGCCGATTCGTGGATGGGTCAGTCCGTCGGGCGCTGGGAAGGCGATACACTCGTCGTCGATGTGGTCGGCTTCAACGGCCAAACCTGGCTCGACCGCTCGGGCAATTGGCATACTGACGCCCTCAAGGTGCAAGAGCGTTACACGATGCGCGGCCCAGATCACATCTGGTACGAAGCAACGCTCACCGACGAAAACGTCTTTACCCGGCCGTGGAAGATCAGCATGCCGCTGTATCGCCGCGTCGAGCCGAACGCGCAGCTGCTGCAGTTCAAGTGCGTGGAATTCGTCGAAGAACTCATGTACGGCCATCTGCGTAAAAAGCCGACGAACGCGCCGAAAGAGCCTGCAAAGTAATGCGAAATATCGACAATTGACGGGTGGTTAACTGGAAGTTCAGCAGAAAGCGCTCACTATTGCGGTCATAGCGGTAGGACGCCCAGCTCGCGACTCCAGCGGAACGGGTTTGAGACTACGCAATGCCGCTCGGTGAAGCGCGGCGCAAGAGCTAAAGAGGAAATCTCGATGAAGACTAAATTGTGGGTGGGGCTGGCACTGGCGGGTGGCATCGCGGCGGCGCTCGGCACCGCAACGACGATGGCCCATCACGCCTTTGCTGCTGAATTCGATGCCAATCGGCCGGTCAATCTGCGCGGCAAAGTGACGCGCGTGGAATGGATCAATCCGCACGCGTGGATCCATATCGATCACGTGAAGGAAGACGGTTCGCTGCAGCCGTGGATGGTCGAAGGCGGCACGCCGAACACGCTGCTCCGCCGTGGTATCACAAAGGATTCGCTCAAGATCGGCACCGAAATCGTCGTTCGTGGCTATCAATCGAAGGATGCGCTGTGCACACCGAAGTGCCGCGCCAATGGTCGCGACGTGACGTTCCCCGACGGCCGCAAGCTGTTCATGGGATCCTCGGGTACGGGCGCACCAAAGGATGGTGCGGACGAGACCGAGCGCTAAGTCGAAGGCGCCTCCAAATGAAAAACGCCCGCTTTCAGCGGGCGTTTTTTTAATGGGACAGGGCGCAGGCTAGGAGAATCGGCGCCGGTGCTCGGGGCGAAGCGTCAACCGTAGGCCAGCTTCAACATTTCGATCACGCCAATGATCTGCGTAATCCAATAAATCACGATGGCGATGAGAATGCCGCCGGCCGTCGCCATGGCCACTTTCTCTTGGGTGCTGGGTGGATTCATGCGTGTCCTCGAAATTAACCGGAGAAGCCGATCCAGCGGCCCGATGCAGCGACCAGAAACCACACCGACATCGATGCAAGCGCAACGAGCTTCAATGCCGCCGGGCGGATTTGCTCGTGATCGCCCTTGAGCAAGGGCTGACGGATCGCGAATACGAACAGGATGCCGACCGCCAACGCGATCATCTTCACCCAGAAATAAAAGTTGTGATAACACTTCATGGCAACGCCAGAGAGCATTGCAATGCCCGTCACGAGCAGGACGGCCAATGAGATCTTGAAGAATTTGTGCGCACCGGTCGTGACGGTTTTCGACGGCACATCAGTCAACACCACATTGCACAACCGCAAGTCAGATACGAACACCGATCCGCCGAGCACCGCCAGCGCCATGAGATGCACCGCTTCGATCGTCGCAAACGTCGCGCCCTGGTCCTTGACGAACACGCCGAGCGCCGAAGCTTCCAACCAGGCAAAAAACGACTCGATCATTCGCTGTTCCCGCTATTGCTTTTCAAGCTCGCCGCCGTGCATCAATGCACGGCAGCCGTCGAGGCAACACAACCTGCCGCCCAGTTCATGAAGGCGGACATCTCTTTGCCGCAGTCGAACCAGTCATAGGCGATGAAGCGTCCACATACGATGACGCCCGCCCAGACACACAGTGATGTCGCGGCGGCGATGCGCGCGCGTTGCGGCGGTACACGATCGAGATCCCAGCTGGCCGCTGAGGTCGCAAGCCAGCGATTGAATGCGAGCGCGTTGATCGCTGCGACGAACAACAAAATGACCTTGATACGAAACCAGATGCTTTGCGTGGTACGCACCGGAATCGCGATGTAAAGCAACAGCCCGGTGACGATCATGATCGAAAAGCCGATCCACATGGGGCGATTGAGGCGCTCGGCAAGTCGCGAAGCAGGCACGTTCGTAAACCACCAGCCCAACATGCGTGCGTCGATGACGAACAGCATACCGAGTGAGAGCATGAGCGTGAGCACATGCGTCGTCTCGATCCAGTTATACAAATAAAAGGATTCGTGGAGACTGGTGCTGATCGACAAGGAGTCCAGCCACTCCGCAAACCTCAACGCCAAAGAATTGAGCACGCTGACCCCTCACTCCTCGTCTTTGGATCTCGATCGAGATCCGCCGTGTCGCCCGCATTCTAATGGCGGGACATGGGAGAGGGATTCTAGTGGAGAGGGTGCTGCAAGCCGGACAAGAAATATAAAGGTGTCGACAAAAGAGGCAGGCGAATCGAGTTATGTCTCGGGCTATCTGTTAGGCGCCGAAGCCGATGATCTCTACCCAGCAAGGGTCCGCACCGGTCGAATAATCACCGAGTTTAGTTGGCACGCCAGTCTCCGCGTCGATCGCATAAGCACTCAAGCGATTCGATTTTTGTCCTGCGACGTAAACGAAGCGTCCCGTCGGATCGACAGCAAAGGCGCGCGGCTGGCGTTCAGTGGGTACGATCGCGCGCATCGGGAGCAGAGAGCCTGCAGGGCGTGTGTCGAATACTGAAAACGTGCTGGAGGTGCGCTCTGAGGCGAACGCGAAACGTCCATCGGGCGAGACGTGCAGTTCCGCTCCCCAGCGCTTGCCACGAAACGTCTTCGGCACTGCCGGCGCCTTGGCAAGTGGCCGGAACTTCAATGCCGCATCGTATTCGAGCAAGCGCACCGACGCATCCAGTTCGCCGATCATGAGCACGCGATTCTCATTGGGAGAAAAGCGAACATGACGCGGCCCGACACCTGCTTCGATGAGCGTCTCGGCGCGGCGCGATTCATCGAGGCGGCCGCTCGCCGCATCCCACGGCCACGCAATCAACCGATCGCCGCCGAGCGCAGCAGCGATGACCATATCGTTGGCTGGGCTTGCGAGAACCGAGTGTGCTTTGGGAATCGACTCGATAATTTGATGCGGCTCACGCAGCTCGCCGGAGGGAGCGATTTCCGCGATTGCGACGAAGTTGCCGTGATAAGACGCTGCGAGCAACCAACGACCTGTGGGATCGATCGACAAGAATGCCAACGCGCCGGGCATCCGCGTTTCAGTGAGCGGGCGCAGCGTGCCGCGAACAGGATCGATCGTGAAACTCGCAATACCGAAAGGCTCATCACGCAAGCCCGCAAACATGAACCGTCGATCTGGCGTGCATGCAAGCGTGGTGAACTTACCGCCCATCACGTGTTCGACGAGCGTGAGACCGCCGGTTCCAAGATCCATGGCGAAGACGAGCAACTCGTAGCTGTCCGCATTCGCAACGTAGACAAATGCACGCTCGATGGATTTCGGCATGGGCGCTCCGCTGAACTCGATACCGCGCAACTGAACGATTCGCCGACGGGTTGGTTCCGACAACCTCAATAGTGCGGCGGTCGCTCATCCTCCGCGCTAAAGGTGGAGCCGCTGGATTGCAACGCATCCAGGCGCTGCAAGAGCGCATTCAGCTTGTCGTTCAGCGCGGCGATGTCCCGCTGTTGCCGATAGAGCGCATCACTGAGTTCGCTCGTCGTCTTCTCGAGAAACGCCAGCTTGATCTCCAGCCGCTCGACGACTGCCTCATTCATTATCATCCTCATCCATCACTACTTTGAGCGTACGGTACTCGCTCACCCAGGCGAGATCCACGCAAACAGCACCAAGACATCCACGCAATTTCATGCATTCCATAGTTACCGCAATCCTCACCTTTGTCGTGACGGCGCTCATCGCCGTGCTGCTGTTCGCTCTGTTCATTTACTTGCGCCAGGATCGATTCATTTTCTATCCGCATGCGAATGACGCGGCGCTACGCGAGGCATGGCGTTGGCGGCGCGTCGAGATTCCTTCGGGCCCGCATCTGCTCGAAGGATGGTGGGCCGAGGGTGGTGCACCGCAATCCGATCTCACACTCGTTTATTTCGGCGGCAACGCGGAAGATGTGCTGCATACCGCTCAACGTGCCGCGCAGCTCGAGGTGAAACGCGTGCTGGTGGTCAACTACCGCGGCTACGGCAATTCACCGGGCAAGCCCAGCCAGCAAGCGCTGTTCGCGGATGCGCTGGCGATTCATGACTATCTCCTCGGGCCCGGCGGTGCAGAGGCGCAGGAGATCGTCGTCATGGGCCGCAGCCTCGGTAGCGGTGTTGCCACGATGCTCGCAGCGCAGCGAGCCGTACGGAGCGCAGTATTGGTCACGCCATTCGACAGCGTCGCGGCGGTGGCCGTGCGCCACTTTCCGGCGCCGTTCGTCAAATGGCTGTTGCGCCACCCCTTTCCTTCGGTGGAAATGGCGCCGCAAGCGAAGGTACCTGCGTTATTTCTAGTGGCTGCGAATGACGAGGTCATCGCGCCGTCGCACGCCTACGCACTTGCTGCAGCATGGGGCGGGACAACGCAAGTAAAAACCTTCGAGAACACCCGCCACAACGACATCGACCTGCATCCCGAGTACTACGCGACGCTCAATCGCTTCTTGCATGCGCTCGGCAGCATCAGTGAAACAGGCTCGAATATACGTACCGTACCGCTTTGAACTCGTACCGCACTCCCTGGCAGACTCGGCCCGAACCGCCGTCGCGGCAGGACCGTTGAGATAAGAAACTATTTACTGCCCGGGGGATCGGCATGCCGAAACGCTCATCGCAGCCGAAGCGCTCATCGCAGCCCATGAGCGAGGTGTTTCGCCGTTGGTTCAAAACCGACCGCGACAGCGTCTCCGAACCCGGGACGCATTTATTCGAGCGTTTCATGCAACACCTTCCGGGGGTCGCATGGCTCAAGGACGCCGCCGGTAAGTACGTCTACGTCAACGAAGCCACCACATCCGCGTTCGGTCTTCCAGCGGAGGCGCTCCTGGGAAAAACCAATACCGAGGTGATGGACGCGGACCAGGCTCGGCTATTCAATGAGCACGATCGGCAAGCAGTGCAAGACGGAAGCTTGCGGACCGTCGAAACCTATCGGCATGCAGACGGCACCCGGCGCAGCGTCCTCGTCAGTCGCTTCCGCGTGGCCGGCGAGGGCGATGAAGCCTTGATTGGCGGTATAGCGATCGACATCAGCGATCGTGTTGACGCACAAGCCAAATTACAACGAAGCGAAGAACGGTTGCGTCTTGCGCTGCGCGGCGCCAATGCGGGCGCTTGGGTGTACAACGCTGACACCCATGGCGCTTATTGGAGCACCGAGTTTCGCAATCTGTTCGGTTTCGATCTCGATACACCAAGCTCGCTGGATGTGCTCGTCGCGCGTATGCATCCCGATGATCGCGAACACACGCGTGATCACTTCATTCGCATGCTGCGCACAGGTCACGGTGAGTTTCGACAAGAGTTTCGCATTTTGCATCCACAGCGTGGTTTGCGCTGGATGCTCACGCTCGGCCGCGTCGATCGCGGCGTGCCAGCGACATGTCATGGCATCAGCCTCGACATCACGCGCCTGAAACGCGTCGAAGACGAACTGCGCATGCAGGATCAACGCAAGAACGAATTCCTCGCCACGCTTGCACATGAATTGCGCAATCCGCTCGCGCCGATCCGCAACGCTCTCGAGATTCTCCGCGTCGCGCCCTCCGACGGCCAGATGGCTCAACAAGCGCGCACGATGATGGAACGCCAGCTCAAGCAGATGGTGAGATTGATCGACGACCTGCTCGATCTGAGCCGCATCAGCCGCGGCAAGATTCAACTCAAGCGCGAACGTATCGAGCTGGCGCCTGTCGTGCATGCGGCACTGGAGATCAGTCTGCCGTTGATCGAGCAAGCAAATCACAAACTCACCCTGGAGATCACCTCCGAGACGTTATACGTCGACGCCGACGCGACGCGACTTGCACAGGTGTTCGCGAATCTTTTGAACAACGCGGCCAAGTACACGAACGACGGCGGGCGTATCCATGTGCGCGTGCAACGTAGCGACGGCGCCGCGCTCATCGCGGTGCGCGATAGCGGCATCGGCATTCCCGCCGAAATGCTGCCGACCGTGTTCGAAATGTTCACTCAAGTCGATCGCTCGCTCGAGAAGGCACAAGGCGGGCTCGGTATTGGGCTCAGCATCGCGCGACAACTCGTCGATATGCATGGCGGCTCGATCGAGGTAAGCAGTGACGGCACGGGCACCGGCTCGGAATTTCGTGTTTTCTTGCCGCTCGCCCGGCCACGCACTGCGACGCTCGAAACAAATGAAGGCGCCGCGCAGACAGCCCCCGCTGGACTGAAGATTCTCGTCGCAGACGATAACCTCGATGCAGCGAACAGCTTGGCCATGATCTTGCAACTCACCGGCAATGAGGTGCGCACCGCCCGCGATGGCCTCGAGGCGATCGAGGTCGCACAAGCCTTCGAGCCGCAGGTCATCCTGCTCGATATCGGAATGCCTCGGATGAACGGTTACGACGCATGCCGGCAATTGCGACGCTTGGATGCAACCTCACAGTGCCTCATCGTCGCGACCACCGGCTGGGGGCAGGACGACGATATTCAGCGCTCGCGCGAGGCGGGCTTCGATCATCACCTCGTCAAGCCGATCGAAGCGCGTGCCCTGGAAGCGCTATTGGCGCACGAACAGTTCGCTTCGCGACGCACTCCGCGTTGAAGCTTTCGCTTACAGCGGATTTCATACAGACAAGCCTCCAATTCCAGCGGTTAGCCCGCCTTTTGAATGCGTCGGAACACGGCACCTTGCACCGCGTTATCGGTATGACATTGCTGTGAAACGGGAGTTGATATGCCGACGCGGACCACGCATCGCGCCAAAGACGGCGACAAGCTGTACGCCGAACGAGACAAGCAGGGCCGCTTCAAGGACATCCAGACCTATAAGCGCGCTCATGGACAAGATGTTAAACGCAGCAGCAAAGCCGAACGCGAACGTGCTCGCGGGAAGGATTGACGATGGCCTGGTTTATCGTTCGCGACGCCTTCGGCGAAGTACTTGAACTCACCCCCTGCGCGGACACGTCGATTGAACAATCGCGGCGCATGGCGCGGGCCGTCTACCACTGGCAGCAGCGCGGAGATCGCGTACAGAAGATCGATGATCTGCGTTTCCAGATGACTTCGTTCGACGGCAACGTGCGAGTGCTATCGATTGAGTCGCATCGACCGGCGTTCCGGCGGGATACAACGATGCGCTCCGCGGTATTGGCGGAACCTCACTCGCGCTGATCTGGATGAGCGGTCGTCCGCGCGAACAAGT
>CAZIXV010000003.1:0-32065 GCA_964543105.1 uncultured Steroidobacteraceae bacterium | reverse complement strand
AGCGGCAAAGGTCCATTCGGACCGAACAAGCCGAAGAAGTAGCCTTGAATCTGCAGCCGCCCGTGCTTGGTGACGGCGCTGGCGAGCATCGACGGCGGGAAATCGAGCGAGGGTTGCTGCCCCAGGCGCACCGGTTCATCGGCAGGACGCACGGCGGCGCCCAAGCGCGGCAATGCCGGCCACGCGCATTCGACGCGGCGCATCACTTCGAAGAAATCGAAACGATACGGCTCGTGCTTGAGACGCTCGAGCGTCTCTAGAGAATGTGGCGTTGGCCCAGTCTCGCCGGCCATCGCATCACCTCCCCTCGATTGAGCGTCTTCAACGTCAGCCGCGTAAAGCTGTTCAGCGAAACGTGACGTCGAAAGAATTCTTCCAGCACTGCGCCGAGCACGAATGCGCCCTGCCCTTCGAACGCCGATTCATCGCAGGTCAGCAGAATGTCGAGACCGCGCACGTATGCGACGCGATCCGACACCGGCAAGCGGCCCGTCGTCGTGCGCGCTTCGATCTCGCGCACGCCGTCGATCTGGCGTTGCATCGCGACGTCGTGCGGGTCCGAATACAACTCGAGCATTTCTCGCAGCGCCGCGGCGCCTTCGCCCGGCGAGGACTCGATCAACGACAAATAATTCAGCGACAAGTGACTCAACAGCCGCCATGCAAACTCACCGTGCACATTGGACGGGCGCGGCTTCGTCGGCCCTGCCACGCAGCGAATGGCAGTGATGGGCGCGCCGATGTCAGAGGTGAAATCCGTCGGCCCCTTGCCGATTGGCATGTGCAGCGGCAAATCGCGATTCGTACAGGTGACGATCAAGCCGAGCTGACGCAGATTGCTTGCATAAGGTGCTTGATCTGCATCGACGAGCGAGACGAAGGTTTCGCTACCGATGTAACTCGAACGCGGGCCATGCTGGCGCTGCGCCGACGATAATTGCCGCGGCTCGCGGCGCACGGTGAAAAACGCTTTGTGTCTGCCGTGCCAGTTGCCTTCGTTGCTCGAATAGAACGGCTGGAACGTCACTTCCGGCTCACTGCCTGCGCCAAAGCCTTCCGCAACCTCGACGTCATAGATTTCGAAATCCAGCGGCCGGGTGCGATCGGCAATGACCTGGTATTCATGCTGCAGGCCATCGAGATGGATGCGATCGGCGCGCTTGTTAACGAGATTGATTGCTGGCGAGCAGAACAGCTTGAAGTTCTCCTGCGAGACGGCGCCTTCCAATGAATTCATCGCTCGCCCGAAGAGAATGACGATTTCCGCCTCCTCGCCTTCGAGTGAACGCAGCGCCTCACCCAGTTCACGCAGCGTCACGAACAAGAAGCGCTGTGGAAACGCGAAATACTCGTGCAGCAGCCGATAGCCCTGAAACGAGCGCCGCGAATACGGGATCAGCGCCTCATGCTCCTCAAAGCCGCAACGCGCGATGGCGTCGCGGTCGCGATCGTGGGTTCGCTCGCGTTCGCCCGGTGCGCGGATGACGAAGCCGGTTGCCGCACCCAGCAGGCTTTCATACAGCACGCCAGGCAACTCATCAGCACCGCTCAAGTGCAGCGTCAATTCATCGAGCGACAATCCCGACAGCGGCACACCTGCCGTGGTTTGCAATGTGATCCGCAAACCTGCACGCACGCCTTCGCGCGGCGCGACACCGATCGCCGCGAGACTCGCGACGGAACCGAAGTACTTTGCTTCCTTGATCTGCAACGGCCACAGCTGCACATCGTGCGCAGTGCGATATTCGCAAGGCGTGCGGTCGTCCTTGCCGATGATCGAGCGCATGTTGGTGCCGCGCGGGATTGTGTAGCCCTGCGCTAATCCCGCCTCATTCGGGTCGGGCTGAAATTGCACGATCGCCATCGAGGGCGTCGGCGCGAGATAGTGCGGATACACCATCTGCAACAGATGCTGCGTGAAGGTCGGAAACTCGGCGTCGAGTTTCAACTGCACGCGCGCGCTCAAATACGCAAAGCCTTCGAGCAGGCGCTCCACGTAAGGGTCGGCGACCTCCATGCTTTCCAGGCCGAGCCGCCCGGCGATTTTCGGATACTCACGGCCGAACTCGGCGGCCATCTCGCGAACGTGCTGCAGCTCGCGGTTGTAGTACTTGAGGATGCGTGGATCCATGAGTCGTCGGCGTCAGCTCGACTCGGCGACGGTCACGGCGCCGGTTTCGAGATCGAGTTCGGTTTTGAGATAGACGCTGAGCGGCACCGGTTGCGCCCACAGCTTGCCTTCGATGATGAAAAGCATGGCGTGGCGATTCATTTGCTCAGGTTCAATGCGTACCGTGACCTTGAGCGTGTCCGGCAGGATGCGCGGCTCGAAATCGAGCAAGGCGCGCGTCACCGCACGCTCGAGCGTCGCGGTGTTCTTGCCGGCAACACTGCTGCCTGCCAGATCAGGAATACCGTAATTGACCGTGGAACTTGCGACTTCTTTCCAGGCGCTCAAATCCTGGGTCGCATGCAGATGCACCGTATTGAGCAGCCACGACACATCGCGCAGCACACTCGCGCGCAATTGGCTGAGGCTCAAGACGCGCTTGTCGCGCGATTCCTCTTTCGCTTCCGGCGCATCATCGGTCAATCGATCCAGCAGTGATGGCTGCAATCGTTCTTGCGGAAGCAGCTCAGCCATGGCTCAGCGCGTACCTCAACTGGCCGACGGGCGCGCGTCGAAGACGATTTCCCGCACTTCCAGCAATGGATATTCGCCCGCATCGGTCGTCAACATGCGCTGACCCACGCCGAAATACGTGTCCTTGAAGGGTTCGATCCATTCGGTACGCCGACACTGGCGCAACGCATCGTTATCCGCCTGTTCTGTCGCGTGGTAGCGCGCGGGAATCAGCGCCGGCGTGCGGCCACCATTCGACCAAGTGACGATGGCTTGCGCCCAGAGCAGATCGCGCAAATCGGACGGCGGCTCGAGCGTGATCGATTGCACGCGCTCGAATGGCGCCCACATGTATTTGCCATCGACGATGAGTTCGAGACACGGACCCAGACGGCTGTCGCCATCGGCTATCCATTCGAAGCGCTCGCCATTGATCGTGCCAGCACTCGTTGGCGCCTCTTCGAGCGCCTGAAGGCGCAAATCGGCCGCCTGTTCATGATGATCTTGCGCCGTCAAACGCAACGCTTCGAAAAACTTTCCCAGCCATTGCGGCGGTTCACCCAGGACGAGCGGCGTCGCGCCAGCGAACACATTCGCCCTCGCACCTTCGGCAAGAATGGCCTGACGATACAACTGATTCAGAATGAGCGTGCTGGCATCGAGATCGGCCGCGACTTTCAACTGAGTCAGCGCACGTTCCCACTGACCGAGTAAAGCCAACAACTGGAATAGAAAGATGCGTTCCTTCGCATCGCCCGGGTTCGCACGGACCCGGTTTTGCAAGCTCTGCAGCGCCTGCGCCAGATCGCCGGCGCGCACGCTGTCTTCGGGAGAGATCATCGCGTTCATAGGCAACAGTCCTTCGGTGGAATGCAAACCAGCCACCGAAGGACCGGCGTTGCGTGCGACTTAAGCCGCGTTCTTCGCGATGTCGTACTTCGTCGTGATCGCACCGCCCTTCTTCGCGCCCTTGTTGTCCTGAGCCTGGTAGCTCACTTCGAAAGCGGCGAAATTCAGGGTGACGTTCAGCGTCTGGCTTTCCTCGCCCGCACTCGAGCCCGTCGAGACGGAGGTGACGATGATGTCAGTGAGCTTGATCGTGAGATACGGCAGCGGATCGCCGCCGGCTTTGCGCATGACGAGCGTTGCTTCGGGATAGTGCTTGCCCGTGCAGCAAGCCTGAATCAACGCCGGTGTGGACGAGTCAACGTAGTACGTGAAGCTCAGGTCCTGCACACTGACCTTGCCGGCACCGCCGCCCGCACCGATGTGCGTCGTACCGGATTGCGACATCCCCCAGCTCCATGCGAGCACCTGGATTTGACCTTCGAATCCCTTGACTTGTGATTCGCCTTTGAGATCGCCGAGTTTAAGAAATGAATCAATCGCCATTTGTATTTCTCCGTTCGAGTTGAGGTGCAATGAGCCGCCAGGGCTTATGCAAGTAAACTACAGCAGGATCGCTCCAGCTACGCGGCTTTAGTACGAGCAATGCATCGCAAACGATGCATCACTTGCCTCCCGACAGCCGCGACACGAGACGCAAGGAAACCGTGAGACCTTCAAGCTGATAATGCGGTCGCAGACGGAACACGGCGGAGTAGTAACCCGGCTTGCCTTCCACCTCTTTGACTTCGACTTCCGCGCCTGCCAACGGCTTGCGGGCTTTGATGTCCTCGGAAGAGTTCGCAGGATCGCCATCGACGTAATTCAGAATCCAATCCGACAACCAACGCTCCATGTCCGCGCGCTCTTTGAACGAGCCGATCTTGTCGCGCACGATGCACTTCAAGTAGTGCGCAAAGCGTGAGCACGCAAAGATGTACGGCAAGCGTGCTGCGAGCGCTGCATTTGCAGTCGCCTCGGCTTGTTCGAACTCGGCCGGCTTTTGCAATGACTGCGCACCGATGAACACGGCTTGATCCGAGTTCTTACGATGCAGCAACGGCATGAGGCCGTTCTTCGCCAGTTCCGCTTCGCGACGATCCGTGATCGAAATTTCCGTCGGGCACTTCATGTCGACACCACCATCATCCGACGGGAAGGTGTGACACGGCAGGCCTTCGACGGCGCCACCGGATTCGACACCGCGGATGCGCGTGCACCAGCCGTAGGAGGCAAACGCACGATTGATGTTCGCTGCCATCGCATAGGCGGCGTTCGACCAGGTGTACTTGCTCGAATCGGCAGATGAGGTGTCTTCTTCGAAGGCAAACTCTTCGACGGGCTCCGTCTTCGCGCCATAAGGCAAGCGCGACAGGAAGCGCGGCATCGTCAAACCGACATAGCGTGCATCGTCGGACTCACGCAGCGAACGCCATGCGGCGTATTCAGCTGTCGTGAAGATCTTGCTGAGATCGCGCGGGTTCGACAGTTCCTGCCAGGAATCAAAGCCCATGAGCGTTGGGCCGGCCGCCGCGATGAACGGTGCATGCGAGGCGGCTGCGATCTGGCCCATGCCGCGCAGCAGCTCGACATCTTGTGGACTGTGATCGAAGTAATAATCGCCAACCAGGGCGCCGAATGGATCGCCGCCGATGGTGCCGTACTCTTCTTCGTAAACCTTCTTGAAGATCGGGCTTTGATCCCACGAGGTGCCCGGATAGCGCTTCAAGGTCTTGCCGAGTTCTTTCTTCGATACGTTGAAGATCTTGACCTTCAAGGTCTCGCTCGACTCGGTGTTGAAGACGAGATGCTTGAGGCCGCGCCAGGTGCCTTCCATTTGTTGGAAGTCGGCGTGGTGCAGGATCTCGTTGATCTGATCGGTCAGTTTCTGATCGATCTCCGCGATGATCGCGTTGATCGAGTTGACCGCGTCATCGGCGATCAGATCCTTGTCTTGCAGCACCTGCTCGGCGAGCGTACGAACGGCGGCTTCGACTTGCTCGCGTGCGCGATCGGTCTTGGGGCGGAACTCTTTCTTGAGCAGCGACTGAAAGTCGCCGGTTTCGAGCGTTGCGGCTTGCGGCTGCTGCTCGGTGGTCTTGGCTTCGGCCATGAGAAATCTCCTGCGGATCTCGTGCGAATCTTTGAACGGTTACTCAGCAGCCTTCGGCGCCGATGCGAGCGACTGCAAGAGCGCTGGATCTTGCAATGCCTGCGTGATCAGTTTTTCCGCGCCGGCTTTGCCGTCCATGTAGGTGACGAGATTGGAAAGCTGAGTGCGCGCTTCGAGAAGTTTCGCGAGCGGCTCGATCTTCTTGGCAATCGCCGCAGGCGAGAAGTCGTCCATGCTTTCGAAAGTGATGTCGACGCCGAGCTGGCCTTCGCCGGTGAGCTTGTTCGGCACCGCGAATGTCACGCGCGGCTTCATTGCTTTCAAACGGCTGTCGAAGTTATCCATGTCGATCTCGAGCGCCTTACGCTGTTCGATCTCTGGCAACTCTTCCGCCGACTTGCCCGATAGATCGGCCAGCACGCCCATGACGAACGGGATCTGCTTCTTTTGCATCGCTCCATTCGTTTCGAGGTCGTACTCGATCTGCACCCGCGGTGCACGATTACGTGCGATGAACTTCTGTCCGCTTTCTTTCGCCATGTGATTCTCCCGGAGAAACGATTCGCAAGCTGCCTGGCAACGGCTTCGCTTGCGCACTATATGTTTAATTACGCGCCGAACAGTACTCTTCAGTCGCCATCATTCTCAAGGCCGCTGAACGTTTCGGCCTCGCTCACGCCGCTCGGCGTGAGATCGCGAATGATGTCCATGAAACTCATGTTCACCAGTCGCTTGGTACGCTTCAGCAACATCGGCACCGGACTGGATGGCTCGTGTGCCGCGTAGTAGTCGCAGATGCGATCCAACGCTGCAATCACGTCGTTGCGATTGCGAATTGCACCGCTGACGGCGGGCGCGCGCGATTCAGTCGCAGTCCCTGCGCCGGCTTCTTCGTCCCCTGGGGCATCGGCAGGCGCCTCGTTCGCGCCGCGCTTGGCCAGTTGAGCCTCCAACAGCGCCTTCATATCCCTGATATCTGCGCTCAGCGGCTTCAGGTCCTCTGAAATGCCGCCGGCTTTGTCGAGCAGAATGTGCTGAACGGCATTCAAGTGATCAGACGCGGCGCTGATGGCGGCCGCCGTCTGCGACAGGTCTTCGAGCGACGCATCGGCAAAGGCCGCTTCGAGGCGTGATAACTCTTGCTGTAAATCGACATCCTCGCCATCGGTCGCAGGCCGTAAGGCGCCGGTCGCGATGCGATAGCTGCGCAGCGAATGCTTACCGAATTGACGTGATTCGACGAGGGGCGACAAACGCAACGCCGCGAGCACTTCATCGCTCGCCAGCGCCGTCATCAAGCTATTGACCCGCAGCGTGGCGTCGTTGTCGTCTTCGACATCGAGCATGGGATGCACATGATCCCATTGCTGCTCGAGCAGTTCGCGGATGATGTTGAATCCGGTTTCGAAACCTTCGACCCCGGCGGTCTTGATCAACGCCAGATGCAAAATACCGGCGACGCGCAAATCCTTCGTGGCGGAAAAGAGCGCCTGGGCTTCGTCTTGAACCGACGGCCACGACGGTTCCTGAGCGGCGCGTACCTCATCGCCGATAACCTGCTCGGGCTTGCCGCGCGCCAATTCTTGCAGTGCGAGAAACTCGGGCTCGTATTCCATATCCGGCCCGCAAGGGGCGTCGTCTGAAATCGGAGCGAGCAGAGATTCGACATCGAGCACGGGCATCTGGATTGTTCTCTATAGATGCTTCGTTGAAAGGAAGCCGCCATTGAGCTTGAGTCGCGGCGGCGAGTCTATCGATTGCTGCACGTTTCGAGTCATTCAAAGCGCATCCTTGCCAAACCACCTGCGTGCATTACGACTTGACCGCGTAAAAATATCCAAGGCGCGGTCGCTGCGGCATTGCACGCTTCATGCAGCCACGTCCTCCGCCAGCACATCGACGATGATGACGGAAATATTGTCCTTGGATCCGGCCGCCAGCGCCTGCGCCAAAAGTGCACGCGCGATCGCGGACGGCTCCTCACCCAGGCGTAATGTTTGTGCAATCTGCTCGTGCGGCACGACGCCATGCACGCCATCGCTGCACAACAAGAAGCGATCGCCGAGCGCAATCGCACCGCTCGCTCGATCGAGTTCGAGCACATCATGCCCGCCGACGGCGCGCGTGATCTCCCCCGTGCTCATCGGCGGGGCGCTCGGATCGAACTCGCCTTCGCGCACATCGACCGCATGATCGCGCGTCAACGCGACGAACTGATCATTGCGCAATAAATAGGCGCGACTATCGCCGGCCCACAGCACACCCCATTCACCATTGCGAATCGACAAGGTGACAACGGTGCTGCCGCTGCGTTCATCGTCCATCCGCAAGGCCGCGCGGATGAGATCGCGATTCGCGCGCGTGAGGCCTTCCTGCACGCTGGAGAACGCACCGGCAAGCGTCGCTGCAGGTTCGAGCGAGTTCAGCACATCGACGATCAACTGACTGGCGTACTCGCCGCGGCTGTGTCCGCCCATGCCGTCTGCGACCACCCACAAACCGGCGTCAGTGCGTTCGAGCACCCGATCCTGATTCATGTCGCGCACGGAGCCGGTGTCGGTCAGCGCAGCGGACGCGACTCGATAGCGCGCAGTGAAGGCCGCTGGCCCGGCACCGAAATCGCCATTCCATCCGGCGGCATCCCAATCGCCGTCCAGCATCGCGACGAAGCGTTCGGCGGAGGGCAATCCGCGCGAGACGAGGCAGCTGGCACCGACGTGCTCGGAGCCGTCGGTCCACCATAGCGTCAAAGGCGGCATCGCGCGCCGCAGCTGCTGCATCAGCGGATCGATCAAGGCAGCGGGCATCCGGTCGGTCGAACTCAAGGGCAACCGCCAATGCGCGGCCGCTTCCGGAAACTCTGCGCCGATCTCCGGCGCATAGTAGTTCTCGACCTTCGCGAGCGTGGCGCCACTTGCACGCACCGCGGCATCAAAGGCTTCGAGTTCGAAGTGTTCGTCTTCGAGCGCAGTGATCGCCAGCGCCTCGATTTCGCGAAACCATTCGCGGCCGTGGATTGCGATCGCCATCGGCGGCAACTCGGCCGGCAACTCGGCCACGATCATGAGCGGAAAGTATCGACCGACTCGATCGACACTCGGCAGGAGAATGCCGGCGTAACTTGCGGCGCCCGCAATGCCGTCACTCAAATGAAAGCGCCATAACGGGCTCGTCAGATAGGTATCGAGCCATTGCGCGCCGAGCCGATCGCGACTCACGGCGATGCACTGCTGCAGCCACGCGTCCCACACGCCAAGCAGACGATCCGCGACGCGACGCTGCAAGAAGTCGCCATGACTCGGCAATTTGCCGAACCAGCCGATCGTGGTGCCTGCCATGCGCGCTCAGCCTCGGCAGTTGAAGCCGTGCAACAGATCGCTCGCGAAGGGATTTCGCGACGAGCTCGCCTGCACGATGAAGCGCACATCGCGTCCGCCGAGCGAATAGGTCGCGACGAACCGCGTCTCGCCCTGCGCCTGCATTTGCGCCTGGGCCAGCAAACGAAATAACGCCCATGGACCATTCATGACGAGATTCGGCTGCGCGCCGCTGCGCTCCTCGAGCGCGAGCACCGCCTGACCCGGCGCCGGGCCCGGCCACACCATCGACACTGCACGCTGCGGGCCGTGACGATATTCGAGCGTCTGGCCGTCGATCTCGAGCGTCATGCGACGCACTTCGGCATCGAGAAAATCCGGTGTGATCGTGAAGCGCACCTCCGGCATCGTGCCGCCGGCGGGGAAATAGGTTTGCATGATGCGCTGTGCGCGTTGGAACTGCGCCGGTACGGAGGCCGAACCGCCGATCCCCGCTGCTTCCGGCTTCCAGCGCCACGTCGCACGATTCATGTCGACGAAGCTTTGCATCGTGCCGCGCAGAAAGGCGTCATACGTGCCGTTCGGCCCAAATACGCGGCCGAAATCCGCCAGCGGGAAATCGCGCGTGCTCGATGGCGACAACGGGAAGCGCCCTTCGGCAAGTTCGCGGCATTCGGCGACGACTTGCTGCTGATAACGTGCGGAAAAGTCACTGCCGATCGATGCGGTTGCGACCGAAGCACCCTTGCCGCTGGCGCGTGCGACTAAGCCGTTCATCGGCGCCGGCAAGGTCTTCGCGTGGGTTTCGAGATCCTTCAATGCCCGCGACAGTCGGCCCGCGGTTTCGAGCGGCGGCGGTCCGCCGAGCGAATTGATTTCCGCCATGACATTCTGGATCGCGGCGAACTTCTGCAGCGTCGCATCGATGGGCGCAGGCGTGCCCTCGACGAGCTTGTGCAACGATTCGAAGTGCTTCGTCACCTTGGCGCCCGGCGTCGTTGCACTCGCCTGCTGACCGGCCCCGAAAATCGCACCGATCGTACCGACCGCACCGGCCGCGGCGCGCTTCGCTTTATCCGCAAGATCCGGTTTCGCCGTCGGATCGACGAGCTTGGTGTTGTTCGTCACGACGGTGAGCAGCCGCTTGAATGGCGAAGTTGGCGCAGCAAGCAAACCCCACAACTGCGCCGCGTCCTGTGTGCCGGAGGTGGGTCGCAACGTCACATCGCTGAGCACCCCATCCCACACCCGGATGTAGTCGTCCTCGTAAAGCGTCATGAGCTGTGTCGAAAGCTGCGGCGATTTCGCCAGCGATGCGATTTCATCACCCAGCACCCAGCTTTCAGACACGAACTGCGAAACGATGCCTGCACTTCCGGCCGAGGCGATCTCATCGAAGACCGGCTTGGTGTACAGCGCAGAGATGGGCTCGGACAGCGGTAGACCACTGCTGCGTACGAACACCGTATCGCCACCCAGTCCGACCTGGCTTGCCAGATCGATCGCATTCTCCGTATCGCTCGCGTAACCCAGCTTCAAGCGGCTGTACATGAGCACCGGCAGGGACGCTTGCTTCAAGGAGATGCGCGCCCCGTTGACGAGTTCGTCATCGCGCGTCACCGGCTGGATGCGATCCGGATGTGCAAGCAGGGCCGCGAAGTGGTTACGCACGCTTTCATACGTCGCAGGGTCGTTCGCGAACACCCGCTGCCATTCCAAATCGGCGAGATAGCCCAATTGCGCGGGATCGAGCCGCTCGGGCGTCGCCAACATCAGATACGCCTTCAAATATTCGTACAGCTTGTCGGGCTCGCCTGCGAAGCCGGTCAGGCGGCTGCCGAAGTGCTGCGATACGGCAGGCAGCAAGCTTGCATTCAATTCGCGCAAGTACGCGTCCTGGGCGACATTGCTCATCGCGCGGCCTTGATACAACCCCCAGCGCATCGAGAACGGCACATCGCCGCGATGCTTGTTTGCGACCTGCTGGACATTGCTCAGCACATCCAAGCGCTCGAGACCGCCGACCAGCGAACCTTGGGTGTCCACCGGCACCTCGGCGAGCGTTTGCGCGACCTCATCCACTTCCGCGAGGTAGCTTTGATTGCGTTGGAAGCTGACCGAAAACACGATCAAGCCCAGCACGATCGCCAGCACGACGCTTGCGTACACCGCGCCGTGAACGAGCGCATGGCGCATCTCCATGCGCTTGTTGACGCCCGCCAAGCCGCTTTCCTTGAAGATGACCTGCTTGAGCAAGCGCTGCAGGAAATAGGTTCGCCCCTGCGTCGGCTGCGCTACGGCGCCGCGCACGTTCAAACCAAAATTGCGCGCCAGTGCGCCGAGCATGCGATCGATCGGCGTGCCTTCTTGCGTGCCGCTCGTGAAATACACGCCGCGCAATTGCAACGCACTCGTATTGCGCTCGCGCGAGAAGGTCTCCGTGACGAAATCCGTCAAGGCGCGGCGCAGCGCGGAGAATTGCCGCGGGAACGTGAAGATCACGGCGCGACGTCGCGTATCGCGCTCGGCTTCGATGCGCGGCATCAAGCGCGCACTCACACGTTCGAGCAGTCGATCGAACTCCTGCGCAAAACTCGCCGCTGCCGTGCCACCGCGCGAGGCTTCCAACGGAAAGGTCACACCCCACACCTGGGCGCGGCCGTCTTGATCCAGATCGTCGAAGTACTCGGTGAAGCCGGCGATCAAATCCATTTTCGTCAGCAACAGATACACCGGCAGATCGATCTTGAGTTCCCCGGTGAGTTCATCCAGACGCCGGCGCACGGCTTCGACGTGCTTGCGCCGCTCGGCATCGGGTTGCGCCAAGAGATCCGCAGCGCTCATGGCGACGATCACGCCATTGATCGGACGGCGTGCTCGATGGCGACGCAGCAGGCTCAGGAATTCTCGCCAACCCGCGTGATCGGATTCGGCATCGGAGTCTTGCGTCGTATAGCGCCCAGCGGTGTCGAGCAAAATCGCTTCATCCGTGAACCACCAATCGCAATTGCGCGTCCCGCCGACGCCGCGCAGGGCTTCCTTACCAAAGCGCTTCGAGAGCGGGAAATTCAAACCGGAGTTGGCAATCGCGGTCGTCTTACCGGCGCCGGGCGGGCCGATGATGATGTACCACGGCAACTCGTAGAGATTGACGGCTTTGCCACGCGACTCGCGAAATCCGCTCAATGCTTCATCGAAACGCGCGCGCAATTGTTCGGCTTCCGCTGCACCTGCGCTCGGCGTGCTTTGCGCACTGACATCATTGGCGAGTTTTTCGCCGGCTTTACGCGCACGCAATTGCTTGAGCAGCGACCAGCCCACCCATCCGACGATGAGCACCGCGATTGCGATGAGTCGACCCGTGACGCCTTCGAACGGCTTGGCATTGCCGAAGGCGAGATACGGGCCGCCGAACCAGATTGCCAAAGACACGAGCAGCAGAGTGAGCGCCACGAGAAACCAGCGTTGCGTGAAGAGCTTGAAGAACGACTTCATGCGCCCTCCTGCACTTTATTAATGATTTCCACCCGGCGATTGCGTGCGCGGTTCTCTGGCGTGTCGACCGGCTGATAGCGCGGCTGCGTCGCGCCGAGCCCGAACCACTCGACCCGGCCGAAATTCTGTAACACCGGCTTCATCAGATTCGCCACCGATACCGCGCGCTCGCGCGAGAGTTCGAAGTTGTCGGCGAAGCGCAGCGAGCGCAGCGGCAGATCATCGGTGTGTCCGACGACGAGAATTTTTCCGGGCACCTGATTGAGCGCATTGGCGACCTCACGCAGGGTCGCTTCGTGCTTGGCATTCACCTCGGCGCTGGCCGAACGAAACAGATCGCTCGCCACCAGCGTGACGATCGTCGAGTCGCCGAAATCTTCCACCGTGAGTTGCCCGGCTTGTTCTTGCGGCGCGAGCAATTCCTTCAAGCGATTGGCACGCACGAGCGGCGCTTCGTATTCCACCGTCGCAGGGACTTCCGTCAGCGCCTGCTTGATCGGCGCCGCCACGGCGTTGAGACGCATGCTGTAAATGACGAACGCAATCGCCAACACGGCGCAGCCTGCCGCCGCGACCATCCACCAGGGAATCAGCCTGAACAGTGGATTGCGCCGATCCTCGACGCCCTTCCATTGCACCGACAACTCCGCCGGTTGCAATTGCCGGGTATCGCGGATCGTTCTGAACAGGTCGTGGCGCAATTCCTCGAGCCGCGCCGCGCCGCGCTCATCGAGGCGATACATGCCCTCGTAACCGAGCGCGAGACACACATACTGCAGTTCGAGCAGATCGATGTAGCGCTGCGGCTGCCCATGCATGCGATCCAGAATCTGAAAGAACTTTTCGCCGCCGGATTTCTCTTTGTGGAAGGTGATCAGCAAGGATTGGCCGGACCAATCGCTTTGCGCACCCCACGGCGTATTCAGCACCGCGGAATCGAAGAACGTGCACAGCAGATAACGCGCGACCAACGCGTCTTCGGGCTGCACGCCCGAGGCACGCAGCCGATCATCGAAGGCGCGCACTTCTTGTAATGCCTGCGCTCGTAGCGCCGCCACATCGGCCTGCGCGACGCTCCATTGCAGGCGCGAGGCAATCGTGATCAGCGGCGCCGCCGCTTGCAGGATCGGATTCGAACCGCCGCTGAGAAAATCAGCGACCGCGAGATGAGGAGCTGCGGCAGGTGGCGGTGATGCGGGCCGCGCAGCACGCGCAGGTTCGTTCGCCGGCCGACGTGCACCACCGGGGCGCGGACGCAGAATCGTGCCGTCGGCGGGCGCGAAAGGATCGTCGAAATCGTTCGCCATGGCGTGCGCGTCAGCCTCGGATGGCCCATAACTCCAGGGCGAGCCCTGGGAACGTGTCCGGAATGTGCAAGGCAATGCCGCCGCTCGTCTTCAATTCGCGAAACAGTGGACTGCCGCGATCGAACTCGAAGTACGTAAAGCCGGCGTGAAACGGAATCTGCCGCGGCGCGGCCGCGAGCGGCTGCAACGCGATGCCCGGCACATGTTCATTGACGAGCTTGGCAATCTTCTCGACCGACGCGATCGTGACTTGCGCCGGAAAGTCGCGGCGCACGACTTCGTTGGCGACGTCGGCACGCGCAGCCAACACGAATGCAGCATCTTCGTAGAGCGAGCGATCGGCGATGTTTGCGACGGAAATATTGAAGCGCTTCTTTTCGATCGGAATCTGGATCGCGTTTTGCTTCAGCACCACAGCGAAGCAGGCGCGCAGCGCGCTCATGAGCGGCTCATAGGCGACGCGCAGGTCGTCGTGTTGATACGCCGGCAATTTCGGCGGCCGTCGCGACTCGGAGGTGAGTGTCGACAGGTCACCGACGATCTCCAAGCACAAGCGAAAAAAATCTTCGGGATGCACGAAGGCGCCGCGGGCGTAATGCTCGATCAGCGGTTCGTAACGATTGATGGCTTGCAGCATCAGAAAATCGGCGATCTCTGCCGAGCCGCTGCGACCGCTTGCCACGGCACGCGCTGCCAGCGCTTCACCGCGCTGATGCAACAGCCCCTGCAACTCGGTGATGAAGGTTGCAATCACCGGGGTCTGCCGCGCATTCAACACCGTCGGAACGAAACGCTCATCGAGTGTGATCGAGCGATCGGCGCGGCATTCGATGATGTGTGTGACCGGGATGCACGCGTAGTCCTCGCGCGGCTCATCCGCAAGCAACAAACGCGAGCGCAAGGCGGCGACTTCGAGTGGATGGGTCGTGCCGGATTCACCGGAAACATCACGCGCTTCAACGTCGCGCACGCGATAGCGCACGACGCCATCGACCTGCTCGCGACGATCGAACTCGCGCGCGGCTTCTTTGCGCAGCGGAATCGCGAGTACGACGCCCTGGTCGCGGACCTGCGGCGTCAGTTCGAGTGGCGATGGCAGCGGATCATCATCGGGCATCGAAAACGGCGTGCCGTCGGGGAATACGCCTTGCGCGCGCTTCAACGCGAGCTTGCCGATCGAAAGCAGCTCACGCTCGATCTGCACTTCGGTGAAGCCCCACGGATGGCTGCGCAATGACGCCGCGCGGCCTTCCACATAGCGTTCTACATACCGATCATGTTGTTGGAAGTGCTGCGGCCGGAGAAACAACCCCTCCGACCAAACCACTTTATTGTTAGCTGACATGGGAACGCCTGGAGTCGCTTAAGGGGTGGATACCTGGGAATTGCTCATCAATCGCCCACGGTAATCGTCGCTTTGTCTTTCTCGATGCCGATCGACACGCGATCTTTCTTCACGATATCTAGCAGCGACTTGTCGGGTGCTTGCGTCGTCACGCGCCACTGCGCGTTGCGGTAATCGGCAAATTCGGCCATCACGGCCAGCACACGCGCTTCGGGCGCGATCTTGAGTTCGAATTCCTTGGTTTCGCCCGGCACGAGATCGTGTTCGAGCCGCTGCACGAGGCTGTCGCCGAGCGTCTCCTGTTCCTTGTCCACGAGACTCCAGAAATCCGCGCTCATGAACGCACCGTCTTCTTTCAATTGAAAGATTCGCACATGCACGGGAGAAGGCCGGCCTGCGGAGTTCGGGTTCACATCGCCCGATGCCGTGAGCGTCGCCTTGGCGGCTGACGGCTTGGCAGGCGCCGCGCCACAACCTGCGAGCACAGCGGCGAGCAGAAGCGTCAAGGCGAGTCTCAATGGCATGCGGTGTCGTCCCATTACTTTGGCGTGCGCGAAAGCGCCTTCAGTCGATCCATCTGCTCTTCGTACGCTTCGGCGAAGCGCTCGCCGAATAGATTCTCGAACGCTTTGTCCTTGTCGCGCGTCAGGCGCGCGAACTCATCGACATAGTGATCGCGAAAGCGCGCCTTTGCGCCGACCACGTTCAATAAACTGCGCTTTGACTGGCGCTCGAGTTCGGCTTCGATTTTTTCCGGATCGAAGGTGTCGAGCATGCTGTCGAACGCGGAGCGAATGCCCGCCAGCACCGCCATCTGGTGATTGCGGATATCGAGCATCGCTTCCTGGAAGGCTTGCACCGTCGGCAGATAGCCGCGATTGCGCTCGACGAGCAAGGTATGCAGCGCCGCTTCGACATTCGGTGAGAACTTCAGCGGATTGTTTTCGGTGGATTGGATGCGCGTCATCGACATGCGCAGCTGCGATTTGATTTCGGCGCGTGCGCGCAGCACTTCCATCACACCTTCGACGACGATGCGCAACACCTCACCGATTTCCGCGGCGATCTCCGGCGTCATCTGCGCATCGGGCACACCGGCGGAGCGCAGCATTTGTTCCAGGCTCAATCGCGCGCCAGCGGCGTGCACGCCCGAGGCGTCGGTAGGCGTCGACGGCGCGGGGCGTTGCGTCACCGGCGGTATGGCGTTGCTCGGCGGCGCGATGGGCGCGGATTCTTGCGGGCGGCGCACCGTATGCGAGCCCTGCTCGCTCACCGGTGGGATTGGCGTGGCTGGCGGAGGCGTCGGTTGCGGCGGCACGGGCCGCGCGGTCGGAGTCTGCGGCGTTAGGCGCGCCGCCATGTTCGTCTTGTCCCACACATCGGGAATGCTGGCGCGCGCAGCCGGCTGAAAGGGATCGTCGCTGGCTGCATTTGCCCGAGGCGTCGGCTTGACCGGCTTGGCCGCAAAGCCGGTGCGATCCCAGGTATCAGGAATCACATTCGACGCCGACTGCGAGGGAGGCGGCGCGAATGGATCTGCAGGGATCGACTGCGGCGGCGCGCTTGCGATCGACGGCGGGTTGTAACTTTGTTCGAGCGCGGAGCCGGCGTTCAGCTCGACATGCTTCGGAGTCGGCGGCCGGGTCGTCTCGGCGCCTCCGCCCAGGACGGCCAGCGGATCGAGGTTGCCGCCGTCTTCTTCCAGGCCATCTTGCACGCCACCTAGCGCATCAAAGCCGCTTTCAGGGATCCGCGCGCGTGGCGCAGGAGGTGCAAAAGGATCTTCGAGCGCAGCGCCGGCGCCGGCGGCGAGCGTCACGCGAAATTCATATTCATCCAGAAAGAAACGATCGCCATGGCGCAGCGGCTGAGGATCTTCGTTCGCCACCACGTTCGCGGGATCATTCAGCGCCAACGGATTGCGGCCGAGACCTTCGATATAGAACGCGCCACTGACGTAGCGCACCCGCGCATGCGTACGAGAGATGTAGGGATCGGGGATCACCCAGTCGTTTTCTTTCGAGCGCCCGATCAGCACACCGTCGGGACCGACGGTGCGGCGGCGATTGGCGCCGAGCGACTCTCCGTTCGGACTGACGACTTCGAGTGTTAGGAGCATCGGCTGCGTCTGGCTACTTCGTCATTGATTACACCGCGCAAGTGCTCACAGCGGCGCACGTCTGGTCGTTTGCGAGCGCATTGCGACTGCGCTCTTAACTTATCGCGGCTACTGTACCCCCCTGCTTCGACGCCTCGCAACGCTGCAAGTCGCGGTTCCGTGCGTCAATCGACAAAATGGACGCGCGAGCGGAGGCGCTAATGGATCATCGGCGGGAACGTGAGCGGAGTGCCGGCGAGTGCCGCCCGAGCGCTCAGATCCCAACGTGCTTCCAGATCCACACGCGCAAGAATCTCAGGGGTGCAAATCCCGCCCAGATCGATACCCACGCGCCAGCGCGTGCCGATCGCAAGGCTCGAGCCTGCGCGCCTCAGATAGCCATGAACCTTGGCGGCATCCGGCAACCACACCTCCGGTGCGAACTCCTTGGCGAACTCGTCAGCGTCGGGCGGTAGCTCGAGGGTCGTACGTTCGCCGCGAACATCGACGCCCGTCATGAGGGTGAACGCCTCGCCCGCCGCCGCGGCAGTCGCCGCATCGCCCGACGCGAGCCAGCCGATGATGAGGTCGAGCGCGGCCGGATGGCCGTAGCGCGCCAGCAATTGGCAACGTGCTTCGATGCTGTCGAGCGTCAGCGCACGTTCGCACAGCAAGGCAGCATCTTCGCTGCCACCGAGTGCGGCCAGCCATTGAAGCGCGGCCCGATCACCCTGCTGCGTCATCTCGCGGACGACTGGCAGCGTCCATTGCTGACCCGTCCAAGCCGCGGCGCGTAGCGCGGCGCTGCGCACGCGCGCAGATTCGCTGCGCAACGCCTGACGAAAGGGCCGTGGCGGAGCGGCTGCGGCGGCGAGCACATCTGCCGTCGTGGCGGCAAGCCACGCAGGCGCTGCAATGTCCGGATCATCGTCTTGCAGTAGCGCTTCCAAGCGCGGCGCAGTCGGCGACAACAAACGTTGATTCGCGAGCACCACTGCAGCGGCGAGCGCTTGCGGCGCCTCACCCGCATCCAATTGCGCAGTGATGACTTCGCCTGCGAGCGGCCCGTAGGCAATGCTCAAGCCGTCGCGTATCCCTGCAAGTACGGCGTCCTGGGCACCCGCGAAACGATCGAGGACACTCTGCACGAACTTCCGCTCGCCACTGCGCAAGAGCGGACAGGCCGCCGCAAAGACGGCATCGCGCTCATCACCAGTCAACTGCGATAGCAGGTCGGGCAATGCGGCGGGTACGGCCAGCACACCTTGAATATGTGCCTCGACGCGTTCAGTGAGGTCGGCGTAATCGCGCACGGTGAGTTCGCGCGAGGCGAGCGCGCCGCGACGCCGGCCCCACAGATACTCGAGCTCCTGCAAATGCCGTTGCAGGAGCTCGGGAATGTAGCGGGCGCGTGCGTTGCTCGGTGGCGTGGCTGCGAAACTCAATTGATATTGACCGAGCCGGCCTTGATGCGCTGAGTCCCTTTCGCGCGTAACAGCATGTCATCGCCGCGGATCATCACCTTGCCGTCGGCGCGCAAATCGACGCTGGCTTCACCGCACTTCAACACGAGCGTTTCGCTCGCTTCGATCGTCACATGCGCTTCAGGCGCGGCGGGCTGCGGCGCCTGATAGCGGCCAATGCGGCCTAGCACCACGCCCAACGGCTCATCTGTCGGCGGCAGCACCAACAGGACATCACCCACCGCAAGTTCGATCTTGGCGCCGGTTTCGAGCCACGCGCAGCGCAAGTCTTGCTCGCCTGCCACGCGTACGCGCAGCATGCCATCGGATTCGATCGCCACCAGGCGCCCGCGCACCGGTGCTGCGGATGACGGCGAGTCGGCCGTTTGAAATTCCAATATCTGGGCCACTTCCGCGTTCATGGCTTCGTTCCTGTGTAGTTGATGGGATCAGCCCGCCCAATCTTCGGGCTCGTAGAAGGTGAGCGTGTCGATGCCGGCATCTTCGATGGCATCGCAGACCGAATCGTGAATCAGGATCGCGTTTATCGACTCCGCCAAGCGGAACATCAAGGCGCCGCGCGTCTTGCTCGCATCCACTGCAAGCGAGTCGATGTCAGCAGACACCATTCGCTCCTGCGCGCTCGGTGCGAATTGTGTCTTGGCGCGATCCGCCGCCGACACCGTCCCGATGAGATTGAACGCAACGAAGTCGGTGTGTACTTCGCCGCTCACGGGATCGTGCAGTTCCACGGCGTAAGTATCGAGATTGTCGACGCCTGCATCTTGCAGGGCCGCGAGCAAGCGCTTGGACATCACCGTGATCGGCGTGAGCCACAGATCGCCCAGCACCCACCCTTCTTCGTCCGTGCCGCGCAACTTGAGCACGATCGGCTCAGGCGGTGGGTTCTCGAAAATGGCGCCGCTCATCCACGATCGCAGCGGATCGTCGCGCTCATAAATCAATCGAGCGCGATAGCCTTCTTCCGGGTCTTCGACGCCAAGCACGTAATATTCAGGTGTATCCGCCATGCAATGAATCCTATTGGCCTCGCTTGCGCTTTCTTGCCGGCTTCTTGCGTTCCATGAAAGCTCGGCCCCACTTCGAGGTGTAGATGTTACGCGTCCACTTCGAACCATTCAGATGACCGGCTAAGCGATTCGACATCGCATTCAAGCGCCCGACCAAGCCGAAGGGTGTGGGAATACCGGCCTCTTCGAATTTTTCCACTCGCTTCTTACAGTCGGGGCAATTCTGTTCCTTGACGTACTTTTTCTTCAGCGACTCGTAGTTCTGGAAAATCTTCTCGAGGCCCTGCGCAACGAAATCGCTGTAGTCCTCGTGGCGATCATGGAATTGCCCGGGAGTGAGCACCACCGCTTGAGAGACGTATTGCCACTTGCGGTTGTCATCGGAAATTTCGTTGAGCCTACCGGTGAGCAAATTCGAATTCGGATCGGGAACGTCGCTTACGTCTTCTTCTTCGCGATCGGGATGGTCATCGTTTTGCGTCCACACGCCCATGCCGCCGCGACCACCGCCGACCGCATAGGATCCGGGAAGATACACGCCGTTTTCGGTGCCGTTGACGTCATAGCCGACATCCGCATACACGATGCCGCTGGAATACGAGCCGCCCTTCACGGCTTCGGAATCGCCTTTTTTCACCATATACGCGAGTAACGGCGAATCCTTCAGTGCTTCCTGCGCTGGGACCAGGTGGTGCGCCGCGCACGTCACCGGATAGTCGTGCGTGATTACCTCGCCAGTCTTCGGATCGATGTCTTCGATCTGCACCACTTTCGCTTTCTTGTAGAAAGGATGTGCTGCGACATCACGCGGGTTCAGCACGGTCGCCTTCTTCTCGCGCAATGACGCATACAGGTGCGTGCTCGATCCGGACTTCATCCGTGAAGCCAACGTCGTACCGACGCCGATGAGCTTGTTCTCGACGTTCGGCGGCTTCGGAGACTCGTGATCGAAAGGACATTGCACATCGTCCTCATCGATCATTCCAACGCCAATGGGTTCGCCGATCTGCGTCATCGTCTCACCCGCAAATGTTCTTCTTGTTGTGCCAGAGCATGTCGCCCATGCGGCACACATTCTTGCCATCGAGCATCACATTGAAGGAATACAGCAGAAATTCGCACTCCTGCTTGAAGACGCCGCTGATCACACCGCCAATCGAACCGGGCTCATCACCGGTGCTCATCATGTATTTGGCGCCTTTCACCATGACCATGTTGCCATCGGCTTTCACCGTGGTCGTGCCCTGTGACGTATCGGCTGATTTGCCGATATTCGGATAGGGAATCGGGATCGGCGGGGCCGGCGGCGCGGGCGTTTTGCAGACGTCGGGAAACACCATGCTGAGACCGCCGCTGCCCTTGTGGGCGAACCCCGTCATGTTGTGCACAGTGCAAGGCATGGTTCTCTCCAGTCGCTATTGAACTTGACCGAGCAGCGTCACTGCGCGGTCGCCGTAATCCGATGAGGCGTACACCAGACATGGTGCGCGACGATAACCCTCGCGCACGGCATGCGCAGCCAAGGCCGCCAACATCGGGCCGTGCGCCGCACCGAGATCGCCAAAGCACTCCGCCGGATGCTCCATCTGCTCATCGGCGGCGAAGGATGCCGCATTGCGCGTGCGCGCGACGCCATACTCACGACCCCAATAACGCTCGCCATTAAAGCTCGAATACACACAGGCGATCGGCGCACGCAGTTCGGTCGCTGCGAGCACGGCAGAAAACGCATTCGCCAGACCTTCGCCAAGATAAGGCGCTTCGGAATACAGATGGCCGCTCTCTTGCGAAAAACCGGTGCCGAGCATCTGTGCGTAAACGCTCAAGCCATGCGCTGCGGCCGTCTTCGCCGTACACAGCACGAGGAATGCCGCGCCCTCCGCCGGACTGCAGCCATCCGAGTTGACCTCGGTACGCACGCGCTGCTGCCGATCGAGCACGCCGAGCACGAACAAATCCACCAGACTGTCGACGCCGCCGACGATGACGAACGCATCTTCGCCGCGTTCGAGTCGCTCGCGTGCCTGCTTGCAAGCCATCAACCCTGCCGCCCGCCCGCGCGGTACGGCGACACTGCGCGCCAAGTCGATCGGCGCGCCGCTCTGGAGCATCAGCCGCTGCAAAAAATCACTCGCAGAAAGCGGCCGCATCGTGTGTTGTTCGGGTAGGCCCAGAAGCAAGGGCATCTGGCGCTCGCCGGCGGGCAGCGCACTCAAGGCTTCTGCCAATGCAGCATGCGCCATTCGCAACATGCGAGCTTCGCGATACTGCAAACGCGCGCTCGCCAGCTTCTCGTGCAAGGCAGGCAGCCCTTCGTCCGGCACCGTCGCGACGACGAACGGTTCGAAGCGCTGATCGCGCCATTCGATTTCATGCAAACGCGCGAGACGTCCGCGTGCCGCGGCTGCGGTTTCCGCGAGCGACAAGCCGATCGGCGATGTCACACCGATCGCGACGATGACGATGGCGTCATTCGCCATGACTCATCTCCTTGAGCGCCTCGGCCGGTGTGCTGGAATATTCGGCACACTCCACGATGAGCCGACGCAGCTTGAGCAAGTGTTTATCGACAGCAATGCCCGCGCGCCACAGCAATTGCACGCGGCTCATGTCGGGTTCGATCAACACCGTTTCCAATTGCGGCTGCGTCTGCACCTCACGACCTCGAAAATCAAATGCGACTCGCAATGTGCACACGGGCAAAGTGAATCGCAGCGGCGCATCCACAGTACAACCGATGACTTCTACGGGCTCACCACCGACGAGATACGTCGGGGCGATCTGATCTTCCGGCGCCACCTGAAAATATTTCGGATCGAAATCATGTGGCAGATAAGGGGCGCGATGCTTCTGCCACAACTCATCATAGGTCCCCGCGTACGCGCGTCGCGGCAACCACGTCGGTGCGATGGGCGCAAAGCACGCGGGTGTCGGGCGATCATGTGGTGACGCAAGTAGCGCGGCAGGATCTTCCAGATTCGGCAAGGGACGGTCTGCGAAATCACGCTCCGCTGCCGCCGCAAAACTTCGACCGACCGGATTGCGTGCCTCGTATTCAGGCGCGCCACCGGATTGCTCAGCAGCCACGCCGCCGAATGCGCGCTCCCAACGCAGCGGCATGTGTTCGAACGGCTGAGGCTCGGTCGCCTTCCAACTCGCGCGTTCGCGATACCAACGCCGCTCACCGAACACGCGCACGCGCTTTGCGATCGCCCCAACGCGCAAACTCACATCCATGACGCGTGTATCAGGGCGCGGCGCCACCGCACTGCCCGTCAACAAGATATCGGTCGATGGTTTGGGGAGCGTGAATTCGCCGGCTGCGCGCAAACTGGTTTGCGTAGGATCGCCCCAGAACACATCGGCGGCCAGCAACGCCAATGTCTGGCGTGCGGGCGTCAGACCACGCGCGTTGAGATCGAACGTCGCCTTTACGACGGCGTACGCGCTTTCGACACCCGCAAGATCCGGAAACACGGATAACGAGGCGGAAAATGGCGTGCGGTTCGCAATCTGCAGCATCGTCAGTTCTGATTGATCTTCGATCCCTTGATCGTCACGTCAGAAGACGCCTTGATGCCGATCTTGCCGCTGCCGCTGATCGTGATGTCCTTGCCCTTCAATTGAATCGTGCCGTCCTTCTTCAGAATCAGACTCGCGCTGCCGGTCTGTAACACGATCTCATCGCCCGCCTGCAGAAAGAACTTCTTGCCGACCTGAACTCGCTGATCTTTGCCGATCGTGACTTCCTGATTGTCGCCGACATCGAGCGTGTGCTTCTTGCCGACCGTCTCGCTGCGGTTCGCGCCGATAGCGACCGTCTCGTCCTTGCCCACGGTGTGATCGCGGTTCTTGCCCACCGTCAGCGATTCGTTATCGCCCACATCCATCGTGCGGTTCTTCGCGATGGTGACCGATTCGTTCTTTTCCACCGATTCGGTGCGGCCGCCGTTGATGCTGATGGTTTCGTCTTTCTCGACGGTTTCCGTGCGATTCCCGCCGATCGTGATCTTCTCGTTGTTATCGACCGTCTCGGTGCGATCGTGCTTGACGTGCGTCACTTCATCGTTGTCGATCGTCTTGGTGCGGTTGTGACCGACCCAATGCGTCTCGTCGTTCTCGACTTCGATGTCCTGATTCTTCTCGGCATGGATGAACAACTGCTCCGAGCCCTTCTTGTCCTCGAAGCGGATCTCGTTGAAGTTCTCCGGCGTGCCGTTCAACGTACTGCGCGTCTTGATGCCCGACTGCGTCTTGTTCGCAGGCAGATCGTAGGGCGGCAGGTTGTCCTGGTTGTAGACGCGCCCGGTGATCAGCGGCTGGTCCGGATCCCCTTCGAGAAAGTCGATGACGACTTCCTGGCCGATACGCGGGATCGTCATCCAACCCCAATTCTTGCCCGCCCACATCTGCGACACGCGCACCCAGCACGAGCTTTTCTCGTTACGCTCGGGCGCGCGGTCCCAGTGAAACTTCACTTTGACGCGCGCGTATTTGTCGGTGTGAATTTCCTCGCCCGACGGATCGACGACGGTGGCGGTCTGCGGACCGCCGACGCGCGGCTTCGGCGTCGTCATCGCGGTCTTGAACGGGACCTTTGCGTCGATCGATTGAAAGGTGCAGAGGAAATCGCGCTCGGGCGCGCGTTCCTGTGATTCGTAATCTCCGGCATCCAGTTCGTATTTCGCCGCGACGACCAGGTATTCCTTGTTCTGATCCTTGCGTGGATAGCCTGCGAGCTTGAACAGATAACCCACCGCTTGGCCGCGCGCGTTGCCAACGCCATCGAACCGCTCAGCTTGCTGCTGCAAGGCTTCGAGTCGCGCACGCACGTAGTGGTCGCCTTCGGCGACGGCGGTGTAGCCGCCGGGATAGTCGAAGACTTCGTATTCGGAGTTTGGATAGCCGCGCTTTTGCACGTACTGCGTTTCGAGTCGTGCGCGTGGCTTGGTGAAATCGTAATCGGTGACGACGAACTTGCCGGCTTGGATGTTGCGCTGTTGACGCCAGTCGTGAATGTGATCCTTCTCGCGCGCCTCATTGTCAGATGGCGGGTAGTAGTCGATCGTTTCGTAACCGGAGACGGACTCATGCCCGCTGTACGAATCGGCAAGTACGAGCGAATGGCTGCTCGCCTTGTGCGCGAAGTAGTAATAGATGCCTTCTTCTTCCATGAGCCGCTGCACGAAGTTCAGGTCCGATTCGCGGTATTGCACGCAGTAATCGCGCTTGCGATACGTCTTGGTCAGCTTGTCCTGGAAGTCCGTGAAGCCATGTTCGCGGAACACTTCTTTGATGATTTCCGGCGCGGTCTTGTCCTGGAAGATGCGGCAATCGAAGGTGCGCGATAAAAACCACAGCCAGGGTGCGCAACGTGCGCGATAGGTCGCATAGGTGCCGAGGCGACCGGTTTGCGCGAACTCGACGATGTAGGCGTGAAAGTAGCGCGTGCCGCCGTCATCGAGCGCGATGTCGATATGCATCGGGCGCCCGAGAATCTTGTCGAAATCGAGTTGCTCATCGGGACTGAGCAAATCCATTTCGATCGAGAACGGTTGGCCGAGTTGTTCGGTGATCGTTGCTTTGCGAATCAGCAACTTTTCCCGATCAGTGGGACTATGGAGGGTGATCTTTCTTGTTGCCGACATCCGATACGCCTGTGCCAGGAATGGGCGTCAGGGACTTGTAACACACGCGCGCCGGCAGCGGCCACGACCGAAAGTCGAAAACCAGCGTTCAGTCACCCTTGCGCCAGCGCAGCGCAACTTCTTCTGCAGCGGACCAGAGAAAGTATCCGCCGTCGGCTTCATCGTCGATGATCACCGCGTCCAGATTCGGATATTTGCCCGCCGCATAAGCTTTGACATTGGTCTCGCGAATGCCGTGCTGCGCGACATACTCGCTCCAGCGCTGCTTTTCGCTCGGGGTGATGCGTGTGCCGGCAGCAACCGCACGCGTTAGCGCGCCCTTGAACTGCTGAAAATCGACTTCTTGGAGTTTCGGTCGGCTCACAGGCTGTACTTCCCGCTCTTGAGGTTCAGCTCGAACGCCGGGGAGTGTAGTCGCGTTGGTGGTCGTGTGCAGCACTGAGCGCGGGCTGCGCTGGGTGATCTGCTGATCTGGTGATCTGGTGATCTGCGATCTCAGGTGATCTGGGTGATCTGGTGATCTGGTGATCTGGGTGATCTGGTGATTTGGTGATCCCGGCCAGAGTCGGACGCCGCACTCGCGGGTTCCGCGCCATCGGCTCGCGCTGCATGCCTCCGCTCGTGTGGCACGCCCTCCGTTCGTGCTGAGCCCGTCGAAGCACTCCCTCGTTCGTGCTGAGCCTCTCGAAGCACAAGCTCCGTTCGCAAAGCTCAGGGCGAACGGAGTTGAGTAGTGCACGAACCGAATGAGTGCTACTCGATCGGAGGATGCTCGCTGTGCTCCTCGATCAACTCGATCGCGATTTGATCGGGCCCTTCGATGAAGGCGTACTTGAACTTGCCCGGCACTTCGCGGGGTGGCTGCGTCACCTTCACGCCATGCGCTTGCATCACCTCGAGCGCTGCATCGAGATTTGGCACGGCGATGCCGATGTGGTCGTTGACGTTGCCGCGCGTCGAGGCGAGTTCGGTTTGTCCATCCTCCCAATCCGCGGCGTAGACCTTCTGCGAATACTGAATCGGATAAATGATCAGATTGACGTCATCGAGATACAGCGATGACGACGGGCCGACTTGCAGGCCGGTCAGGCTCATGCGTGGCGTGCGCGGTGTCTCAGGCGTCGAGAGCGCGCGGCCTCGCGCACCGAAGAACTTGATGTACCAGTCGCCCGCGGCAATCGGATCGGCGGCAAACAAATGCACATGGCCGAAGTGGTCGTTACGCGCCGTATTGAGTTCGATCCACGTCCCGTCGGGGCTCTCGACATACATATAGAAGAAGCGCCCCGGTCGACCCCCGAGCCCCGTGGCGATGTCCGTGATCGGCTGCAAGAACTTGCTGCCGAGGTCGGTTTGGCGCTTGAACTCCGCGTGCGGATCGGGCGCGCCCCAACCGATATGCCAGATCGCCGTGTCATGCGCGGTCGATGGCGGCGTGTCGACCTTCGTGAACAGCAGCCACGACTGCTGCACGCGAACTGCATCCGTCACGCCGGCGAAGCGCGCTGACTGCGCATTGAAATGCTTCGTGTAATACGCGATCGATGCGGCCGGATCGGTCGTATTGATGTGCACGTGATGCCACTGCGCACCGGCGATCAACGGCGGCGGATTCGTGTCGCTCGCGCGCCTGGCGGGTTCGGGCGCCTGCGCGTATGCGCAGGCCGATGCGAGGATCGACGCGAGCAGCGCGCAGATGGCTCCCGATTTCATGGCCGCTCCTTGGGCGTTTGGGCGTTATTTTTTCGCGCGGTACGCGATGAGCGCATTACCGCCGGTTTGGTTGAAGCCGCCGTAGCCCGAATTGATGATCAACAAACCTGCGCCAGCGGAAATCGCGTGCGCATCGATAGAGCCACCTTTCGCTTCGACGCCATTGATCGTCTGCTTCGGCCCGAGCGTATCGATGCGATTGAGCATCGCGCCCGTTGCGCCGTCGAAAATCATCACTTCCGCACCAAGCGTCGCCGCAACGACCGCACCATCGATCGTGATCGGCGCCGCCGAGAAGCCGTATTTCGTCTCGCAGTTCGCCACCCGCTTGCCGCGCTCGCCCGCGCAATTCGGCGTCGCGTCGTAACCCCATACCGGCTTGCCCGTCTTGATATCGACGGCGAACACACCAGGCTTTGGATCCTTCGCACCGAGGACATGCGGATCGTTGATCGGCGCGAACACGCGCTCGCCATCGGTCGTGACGCCCCAGTGAATGCCGCCGAGCGACGTGCCGTTACCGAATTGCACGTCCCACAGATGCTTGCCGGTGTTGGCATCGACTGCCCACACATGCCCGGACTTCTGGCCCGCGAGCAGAATGTCCTTGCCGTCGGCACCTTTCACCAGCACCGCACCGGCGCCGAAATCGAAATCGCGGCCCGTGCCGAGATCGCCCTCGATATTCCACGGACAGTTCGGGCCGGAGTCATCCTTGGTTTCGCGGCACGCCATGTTCCAGATATCCGCTTCCATCGCCTGGAATACCCAGACTTCCTTGCCGGTATCCAAGTCGATCGCGATCACCGCATCGGACGTGTGCGTGCCGGGATGTGAGGTGTTCTCGCCCGTCGTGACGATGACGCGATTGCGCTTTTCATCGATGAGCGGGAACGACCAGATCGGCGCGCCCGACGGGCCGCGCTGCTTCACGCCGGTCGACGACACTCTGCCGTTGTAAGTGGCGTGCGGCATCGTGTGGTACTCCCACAGCTTGCTGCCGTCCTTCACGGACAACGCAACGACTGCGCCATGACCCGTGCAGCATTCGAAGTTCGGCCGCATGCCCGCGCCGACACCCGACGCCGAAATCGGCACGATCACTTTATCTTTGTAGATCACGACGCCGCCGCGAATCGAACCGACGTTATCGGTTGCTTGACCGTTCGCCTGCCAGATCTTCTCGCCATTCTTCGCATCGACGACGAGCACATCGCGGCCGACCGAAATCGCGATCACCTTGCGGCCGTCAATCTCACCGAACGTCGGCGTGTTGCGCGTGCTCGCGGCGATCGCCCATTTCACGCAGCCGCTCGCGGCATCGAGCGCCATCAGATGTCCGCCGCCGGTTGCAAATACGGTATCGCCAACGACTGCTGTGCCGGTGCCACTGCCCTGCCCCGGAAAGCCGATCACCCAGGCGATTTCGAGATTCTTGAGATCTTTTTTGCTGAGCCCCGCTTGCGCGGCGCTGAATGCACGGGTTTGATTGCGATCGACGCTGAAACCCCATGATGCGACGGGTTTCGTCACATCAACGGTGCGCTTGTCGGCGGCGCACATGAAGGTATTGGTCCAGTTGCCTGCAGCCGCCGATTGACCGGATGTGAGATAGCCGACGACTTGCCGTTTCTCCTCGTCGGACAACGCCGCCGCCATCGGCGCCATCTTGCCGCCCTCGGCCATCGAATCGCGAATGGTCGCCGCGGGCATCGCGGTCAAGGAACGGAATGCGGGGGTGCGTTCATCCGGCGGTTGCGCATGACACATCGCGCAATGCTTGTCGTACACCGCCTTGCCTGGATGACTCGAATCCGGCCGCGCTTGAGAAAATGCAGACGCCGAAATTAGCGCCAGAGCCATACCGATCGCCGGCCGCAGCATCGCTCTCGAATTCATCCGCTCCCCCGCCTCAAAGCTTCAAGAGCCGGATCATATCCGCGCAAACCGCGACGAAACGTCAAGAATCGATGCGCAGAAGCGTTCAAACGCAGCGGTTTGGCTCAGGACAACAAATACTTCTGCATGCGCGCGCGAATCTCAGCTGTCAGCGGCAGCGCGCCGTCAGCGCCCATGTAGACCATCGAGGTGTCCTGGACGGCGACGCATCGTTCCTCCTGGAACAGCGCACAACACAACAGATAAGAAGAATTGCCGAGCCGCCCGATGCCGACGCCCGCCTCGATCGGCGTGGGAAAGAAACCTTCGCTGACGAAATGCGCCGTCAATTGCGCAACGACGACACGCACCGGCGACGCCGCGTCATAGATTTCCGCTCCGACCGTCTCCCATTGGAATGCAACACGCGCATCCTCCATGTAACGCGCGATCGCCACGTTATTGATGTGACCGCGAATATCCAAGTCACCGAAGCGAGTCGGCATGGAGAAGCGGAATGGATAGATCTCAAGTTTGAGACGCGCAGGATCCGGACGTTGGTTCGACATGGGAGCTTAGAGAGTGAAAACGCCGCGGGATGATAGCAGCGAACGGCGCGGCGGCTTGCCGCGAGCGGCTTTGGCAGTTATGAAGGCGCTGCGATGTCATCAAGGAAAGAACGATGCGAACAACGAGCCTCACATTGCTCCTGGCAGGGTTGCTTTCGCCAGCGCTCGCAGACGCCTGCGCGCACCCACCTGTCGCCAAACCGTTCGACGCGGCTGCACCGACCGCAACGAATATCGTCGCAGTGCAAGTAGAGTCGCTTGCGCTCGAACGTGACGAGTCGTCACGAATCTTAGGCGGCCACGCATTCCTGGGAAAGATCCGCGTACTCAAACACTTTCGCGGCACAGCAGAATTTCTTGAGCTGAAGTACCGCAATGACAGTTGCTATGGTTTGCACATCGACGTCGGCGGCATCTATCTGACCGCAACCGACAAGCAAGAAACCACCCTCGAGCTCCACGCGTACGACGCGCCCATTCTGCCTATCAACGGCTTCTTCACATTCGACCCGCGCGTCGTGCTGAGAGTGAGCAACACAGTCAAACAACTCGAAGCCGCTTTGCGCGGCGAACGCAGCTTCGATCTCACGACACCCGCAGACCGGGCGGCGCTATCTACAGAGGGGCCTGCGCCGTTCGTTCCGCCACCGTAGAAAACAGGTTGCTCGATAAGTGGCTTGCACGTCGTCACGAGCGTCATGTCGCGAATAACGAGCGCGTGGAGACATCGGCTCAGTTTGATCTAGTGCGCCACTTTTCATAACTACACCTCGAACAAGCTCGTATCTGTGGACTGTCAGAACCCGTGCTGCGGCTCGGCTACGAGGATTACGTCCCCCCGCGGTCTTGGTGGAAGTTGATATGAGTGATGTGAGAACCAGGACCGAGCCGACCTGGAGCACCTCCGCGAGAATCACCGAACGATGGCCACAGAAATAAGCACAGTAGATACGACAACACGACTGGCCGTGCTGATTGACGCCGACAACGCGCAAGCGAGCCTCATCAAAGAACTGCTCGAAGAAGTTGCGCGCTACGGCACAGCAACTGTGAAGCGCGCCTATGGCGATTGGACGACGACGCACCTGAAAGGATGGAAAGCCGAACTGCATCGCCATGCCATCCAGCCGATGCAGCAATTCCGCTACACGGACGGCAAGAACTCCACTGACTCAGCACTGATCATCGATGCGATGGATCTGCTCCACTCGAACAACGTCGACGGCTTCTGTCTCGTTTCATCGGATAGTGATTTCACCCGCCTCGCAACACGCATCCGCGAAGCAGGCTTGGCTGTTTACGGCTTTGGTGAAGAGAAAACGCCGGAAGCATTCCGAGCCGCATGCAACAAGTTCGTCTTCGTCGAGATCCTCCGACCGGCCGCAGCACCAGAAACTGCGGAGCCCGTCAAACACACCGTTCAAGTCCCGAAGCTTAAACCGCTGTTGACAAAAGCAGTTGAGGCAGCGGCGAGAGATGATGGATGGGCTCCACTTTCAACGGTTGGATCGACATTGCAGAAAACCGATTCGTCCTTCGACGAACGCAACTATGGATTCAAGAAACTCAGCGATCTCGTGCGCGCTCAGAAATACCTAGAGGTCAAAGAGCAGCGCGGTGGGAAGGAGGGGGAAACGGTGCACTTGTTCGTGAGGTTGGGATTGCAGTAAGGGAAGACGTTTCCGCGGAAACGTCATGTTTATCGCACATGTCTGCTTCGACCCGAAGCGGACGTCCGTGATGACTCAAGACCGTCGGGCTCTACAGGAGCTGGCGCAAATCAGGAAAGATCCATTTCTACAATCGACCAATCGAGTCGATAGTGTGAAGATCGATCCTGCACTTCACGCGGGAACCACCTGTCCCAAGCCAACTGCGAATGCACCCGCGTTCGTTCTTCGAGAAGCGCTGGCATGGCAGCTTCGAAAGACGCCTCCACATGCAGCCCGGCAGCCTCGATGGTATCAATCAACTTACGAACTTTTTCGAGGCTTGCTTCCGGCGTCCTAATCTCGTCGTACACGCCTCGAAGTATCCGGTACGCCAGTTTGGGAGAGAACGTAAGTTCGAGCTTTTCTCCGCTTCTCAGTTCGCGGTTAGCATTTGCCAATGCTGTAAGGAGATCGTCGTCGCGTTTGAGCGATCTGTAAAATTCCTTCATCGCTTCTCGCAAGGACCCGGGGCGCACTGCAGTGGAAAACCCAATGCACCCAACAAATGGCGCTGCGTGCGTGTTGACTTTCAACGCTGCTATAGCTCCCAGTCCGTAACAAGTTGCACCGACGACCAACAGCCGAAAATCGCTCGCTATGTTTAGCGGTGCTAACCAGTCGCCGAGGTCTGCCCACTCGAGAGCCACACCGTGCCTAGTCCCGAGAGTAATCCCAAGATTGTCTTCTGGTCGCGAGCCATGGGCCTCGATATGAATGATGGGGTGGCCGTGCGTGGGTACACGACTCGTTGCGCGTTCAATCGCTTCACGAACATGTGTCGCAGACTCGCAGCGAACCAACACCGCGGGAATTCCTAGCTTCAATAGAAAACTGTACAGAACGGTGCCAGTCCTCTCTTCGTCGTCAT
>CAZIXV010000002.1:0-33211 GCA_964543105.1 uncultured Steroidobacteraceae bacterium | reverse complement strand
ATGCTGCGAAGCGTGGAGCCGCTCTTTGCAGGTCCTGCGGAACGCGCCTTGACGCTCGAGCGACTGCTCGAAATCGCCGACACCGCGCGCGTCATCTCCGACGCATCGCCAATGCTTGCAAACATCGAGCGTCCATTGCGTGAGATTGCTCAGTCGTTTGAAGAGCAGCGAGCCGCGAAATGACACATTAGATGCGCCTTGCGCGCGAGCATTCACTTTGGCAAGCAGAGCCGCAGGCACCATCGTGTGAATGGACCCGGTCGTGTTTGGTTCCAAAGAATGACGACATGGTAAGTGCGGAGTGTTCGCGTGTCGCGCCGCTGGCTTAATGTAGGCATTGGCGATGTGCGTCGTCATTGGACGATCGTCGCCAGAATACGAAGTCAGGCTTAATGGTCTTGGACAGAGTGCGTTCCCACGGACGCGTCTTTAGTGAGGGATCACGATGCCAGCTCAACGTTCTGTCGGCACGGATTCGCGGGGTGGCAATACGCAACCCACTCATCGGGACCGCAAGTTTCGCGTCGTGCTCGTAGATGATCATCCGATCGTGCGTGATGGCTTGCGCGCGATGTTGCGTGAAACAGAATTCGAGGTGTGCGGAGAAGCGGAGAGCGTCTCCGATGCCAAGGCGTTGTTGCGCGAGCAGAAGCCGGATGCCGTGGTCGTAGATTTGACGTTGAGTCGCGGCGATGGCTTCGAGTTGGTGCGCGACTCACGCGCCCGCTATCCGCAGCTGCGCATCCTCGTGGTGTCGATGCAAGACGAGCGGGTGTACGCGGAACGACTCGTCAGCGCCGGCGCCAACGGCTATCTGATGAAAGGCTCAGCGGCAGACCAGTTGGTCGAAGCGCTACGGCGCATCTGTGCCGGGCAGTTTTATCTGAGCGAGGAGGTCGGCGCGCACCTGCTCGATCGCATGATGAGCGGCAAAGGTGCTGAAGCTAACCCTGTTGATTCACTGAGCGATCGAGAGTTGCAGGTTCTGAATCTGATCGGACGAGGCAAGTCTTCGCGCGAGGTCGCGAGCGAACTCAATTTGAGTCAAAAGACCGTCGAGTCTCACCGGCAGAGTTTGAAACGCAAGCTTTCACTCGATAGCTCCGCGCAGCTGGTGAAGTTCGCTGTGAATTGGGCGGATTCGGCGGGACGATAGATGGGTAGCTTATCTGCTGGGGCGTCTAGTGCGAACTCGGTACGTTTCCACCTTCTTACGCTTGAGTGCTTGGAATGACGGTCGGCGTGATCGCGAGCGAATGCGCCCGACGAGCGCGACTTTGCATCGCTATTTCTCCTCGCTGGGTGAGTCCTTTTCGAACTGCTTCAACTTATGAGCAAGGCTCGCGCGAGTGAGCTCGCCCATATGTGCGTCGACCAGGCGGCCCGTGGCGTCGAAGAATAGCGTGGTGGGCAGTCCTCTCGCGCCCACGCTCTGCGACACCGAAGAGAACAAGTCAACGGCGACGTTCTGCAGTTGCAGCGACTCATCATCGAGATACTTTTGTATGGTCGCGGCCCCCTCGCCCTGATTGACGAACACGAAACTCACATTCGTGTGCAGTTGCTGTGCTTCCGCGAGTACCGGCATTTCGCGGCGACACGGAGGACACCAAGCAGCCCACAGGTTGACGACACTGGGCTGACCCGTGAGCGCCGCGAGATGAATGTGTTCGCCCTCGAGCGTTGCGAGCGTGGTGTCAGGAAGACGAATCTGGGTGCGTTCGATCAGCGCCATTGAAGTCGTCAGCACCGTCCACACCGCGAGCCCGGCAAATGCGCCCCACGCGAGCGGACGCTTGAGAGCCTCGCTGCGACGTGCACGCCACGCAACGAATGCGAGTGCGGCCGCGACACCCGCCCACACCGAATAACCGCCATCGCCCGGGCGAAACATCGACCATGGATCCGCGAAGTACAACGACGAATATTGCAGTACGAAGGCGAGGCGAGCGGCGATCAACCCGATGATCAAGGTGTCGAAGATTGTCGATGCGACACGCGGGAAGGGTTTCCCGGCGCGGCGAGCGACGCGCCGTCCGACGATCGCGGCGACTGCAACGGCAATCACCAGGACGACGAACGACATCGGGAGCGGACCTAGGTTCGGCACGTCAAGGCCTCATCGTGAGAAGAGTTGCTGTCTAGTATTTTTGCGAACCTATCGGTTCTCATCCCTGTCCGAGTATCGGAGTAGGGAAGGCTCACGTTAGCTCGGAGAGTCAGGGATTGAACTCGGCACATCCATATGCCTCGCCCTTCGGGCAGCCTGCGGCTGCGCAAAATTGCTGTCCTGCAATTTTGCATTTCAACTTCGACATCAGAAATAAAAAAGGCCCCACGTGGGGGCCTTCTTTATTTCTGGCGGAGAGACAGGGATTCGAACCCTGGAACACCCGTGAAGATGTTACTGGAATTCCAGTCCAGCGCCTTCGACCGCTCGGCCATCTCTCCAAAACTCTCTGTACTCACGCATCGCTGCTGGGTGTAGCGAAGTGTGGACTGGAATTCGGGAATTCCAGCGCAGCGCGTGACTCGGTCCATCCATGGACCTCGCCCTTGCGGGCCAACCGAGGCGCGAAGCACCTCGGTTGTTCAAATTCGCCTCCTGCGAATTTAGTCGACCGCTCGGCCATCTCTCCTTCGTTCCGTTGACTGTTGACAGTTGACGGTTGACCGTCAGAAGGGCAATCGCTCTTCATTGGCCGTCGCCCGTCGCCCGTTGGCCGTAGGTCGCGCAGCCTCTGCTCTGGCCGTCAACCGTCAACTGATGGTCGGCCGGCTCGCCAGCCATCAGTGGGGCGCGCAGATTACAGCTCGGCCTCGATTCAGGCAAATACGATGCCTGAGGCTTGTAGTGCTTCGAGGACGAGTCCGTGGAATTCCTCGGCGAGTGGGACCAGGGGTAGGCGGATGCCGTCTTCGATCAATCCCATGCGCGCGAGCGCCCATTTCGCTGGGATGGGATTGCCTTCAAGGAATAGCGCGCGGTGCAGCGGCTTCAAAGTGGCGTCGATAGCACGGGCGGTTTCGGCATCGCCGGCGAGGGCGGCCTCCACGGCATCGTGCACTTTGCGCGGCGCGACATTCGCGGTGACGGAAATGACGCCTTTGAAGCCGGCCAGGGCGCTTTCGACGGCGAAATCATCATCCCCGCTCAAGAGATCGATCTTGTCGCCAACGAGGCGAACGAGCTCGCGGTTGCGCTCGAGCGAGCAGCTGGCTTCTTTCAAGCCGACGATGTTCGGGATCTCGGCGAGACGGGCGACCGTTTCCGGCTTCATATCGCAGGCCGTGCGGCCGGGAACGTTGTACAGAACCTGCGGAATCGGGACCGTTTCCGCGATCAGCTTGAAGTGGCGGTACAAACCTTCTTGCGGCGGCTTGTTGTAGTACGGCACGACGAGCAGACAAGCGTCCGCGCCGGCTTCCTTGGCCAATTGCGTGAGTTCGATCGCCTCGGACGTCGAGTTTCCACCGGTGCCGGCGATGACAGGGACGCGACCGCGCGCAGCGACGACGGTGCGGCGTACGACTTCGATGTGCTCTTCGACACTTAAGGTGGCGGATTCTCCGGTGGTGCCTACGGCGACGATGCCGTCAGTGCGATTATCGATATGAAATTCGACGAGGCGGTCGAGTGCCTTGAAGTCGACGCTGCCGTCGCGCTTCATAGGGGTGACGACCGCCACGATACTGCCGCTGAACATGAGAATCCTTCAGAAAAAACGTGCGCGCGATGCTACTGGCGGCCCCGTAAGTTGCGCAAGCTGCAACGCGCTGTTGTTGGCAAAAGCAGCCACTCCCGCAGCGTTTGCAGACCAAAGTGATGGCTGTACACTCAGCGCCCGCCTGTCGGACTGTTCATTCAATGCAACTTATTGTCATCAGCGCACTCGGTAGCGATCGCACCGGTCTCGTCTACGATCTCACTCGCGTCGTTCTTGATTGCTCCGGCAACATCCTCGACAGCCGTATGAGTGCGTTCGGGAACGAGTTTGCGATGCTGCTGTTGGTGTCGGGCAACTGGCACACCGTCGCAAAGCTCGAAGGCGAGTTGAAAAAGCTCAGCGATTCCACCGGAATCACCGTGAGCTTGCGCCGTACGGAGGAGCGCGGGCAGCGTAAGGACGTCGTGACGTATTCGGTCGATGTGGTGGCGTTGGATCAGCCGGGCATCGTCCACAACCTCGCCGGGTTTTTCAGCGCCCGCGGCATCGATATCGCAGAGCTCAATACGCGCTCGTATGCCGCCGCCCATACCGGCGCGCCGATGTTCGCCGTGCAGATGCTCGTGCATATTCCCGCCAAGGTTCACATCGCCGCCCTGCGAGAAGAATTCATGGACTTGTGCGACCAGTTGAACCTCGACGCAATTTTGGAGCCCGTGAAGCCGCAATGACCGTCAAGACCGTCGCCATAGATAAGAAGGTGCCGGCCTTCTCGCGTCCGGTGACCGGTGGCAAGACCTGGAAGTTGAGCGACGCGAAGGGCAGCAAGCTGGTTCTTTACTTTTATCCGCGCGACAACACGCCAGGCTGCACGCAGCAGGGCCAGGGCTTTGCGGAGTTGTATCCGAAGTTCAAGAAAGCAGATGTGATGATCGTGGGCGTCTCGCCCGACTCGATCGCCTCGCACGAGAAGTTCAAAACCAAGTTGTCGTTGCCATTCGAGTTGCTCTCGGATGAAGACACCTCCTTGTGTCAGATGTTTGGCGTCTGGAAAGAAAAAAGCCTTTACGGGCGCAAGTTCATGGGTGTCGAGCGCAGTACCTTTCTGATCGATGAAAAGGGTGTGCTGCGGCAAGAGTGGCGCAAGGTGAAGGTGGCGGGGCACGCGGCTGCGGTACTGGAAGCCGCGAAAGCGCTTTGATTTTCCATTGACGATCGACGGATAGCACCCAAGCACATGCCCAAAGGCGAAACCACCGGTTCGAAGCGCGCATCCAAGAACGGGCGCGAGGCGAATCGAGCCGAGCAACGACGAATCTTCGTGCTCGATACGAACGTGCTGATGCACGATCCAACGGCGATCTTCCGCTTCGATGAGCACGACATCTTCATTCCGATGATCGTGCTCGAGGAGTTGGACGCCGGGAAGAAGGGACTCTCGGAAGCCGCTCGCAACGTGCGGCAGGTGAGCCGGTTCATGGATGAGCTGATCGGCAATGTTTCGAAAGAACAGATCGATCACGGCATCGAGATTCCCTCGGGCCGATACACGAAGGGTCGCAAGCCGGTAAGCGGCCGGCTGTTCTTCCAGACGAAGGTGGTGAGCAGCGGATTGCCGGATACCTTGCCCGGACACGGCGCGGACAACGCCATCCTCGATCAAGCGTTGGCACTGCAGAAAGAAAACCCGCAGGCGCTCGTCACGCTGGTGTCGAAAGACATCAACTTGCGGATCAAGGCCGCGATCATCGGTGTGCATACCGAGGATTACTTCAACGACAAGACGATCGAAGACGCCGATCTGCTCTACACCGGCACGCAAGAGTTGCCGGCGAATTTCTGGGAGAAGCACGGCAAGAACATGCAGTCGTGGCAGGAGCAGTCACGCACGTTCTATCGAGTGCATGGGCCGATGACGCGCGAATGGCACGTCAATCAGTTCATTTATCAAGACGATGAGAACGGCCTGGAAGGCGTCGTGCGCCGCCTCGAGGACGGCGATGCGGTGATCGAGTTGCTGCGCGATTATCGCGGCGAGCGGCACAACATTTGGGGCATCACGGCGCGCAATCGCGAACAGAATTTTGCGCTCAATATGCTGCTTGATCCCGAGATCGACTTCGTGACGATCCTCGGTCCCGCGGGCACGGGTAAGACCTTGCTGACGCTCGCGGCGGGGCTGGCCCAAACGCTGGAGAGCAATCGTTACAGCGAAATCATCATGACGCGGGTAACGATCCCGTTGGGTGAAGACATCGGCTTTCTGCCCGGTACGGAAGAAGAGAAGATGGAGCCGTGGATGGGCGCGCTGATGGACAACCTCGAAGTGCTGACCCAAAGCCAGGAGGGTGGCAATTGGGGCCGCGCGGCGACGAATGACTTGCTGCGCAATCGGATCAAGATCCGCTCTCTTAATTTCATGCGCGGTCGGACTTTCTTGAATCGCTTCTTGATCCTCGATGAAGCACAGAATTTGACTCCGAAACAGATGAAGGCGCTCGTGACGCGCGCCGGCCCGGGAACGAAGCTCGTCTGCCTCGGCAATATTGCGCAGATCGATACGCCGTACTTGACCGAGACGACCTCCGGCCTCACTTACGTCGTCAACCGTTTCCGCGGCTGGCCGCATTCGGGTCACATCACGCTCAAACGCGGTGAGCGATCACGATTGGCGGACTACGCGTCGGAGACACTCTGACTACCCGTTGGTGGTTAGCTTCTGCAGCTCACGCTCGAGTCTCAGGTCGGCTATCAACCGTCAACTCTCCAGTTAAGGAGCTCTAGTGGCGCGCACGCCGAAGAATTCTCAGCTTGCTCAACTCGGACAATCCGTGGCGTGGCCGCAGTCGCCCGATGAAGCCGTGCTCGAGCGCGTACCGAATCCGCATCCAGGCAAATCGTATCTCGCGCGGTTCACGGCGCCGGAGTTCACCTCGCTGTGTCCCGTGACCGGGCAGCCGGATTTCGCTCACATCGTGATCGACTATGTACCGGCGAAATGGCTGGTCGAGAGCAAATCGCTGAAGTTGTATCTCGGCTCGTTCCGCAACCACGGTGCGTTTCACGAGGACTGCACGATTGCGATTGCCGATCGCCTCGTCACGCTGCTCAAGCCGCGCTGGCTGCGCATCGGCGGTTATTGGTATCCGCGCGGCGGGATTCCGATCGATGTGTTCTGGCAAACGGGCAAGCCGCCAGCGGGCCTGTGGATCCCCGATCAGGGCGTCGCGGGATATCGGGGGAGGGGATGAGGTGTTCCTGCCTGCGATGAGCAGGCTGGAGCACAGTATGCTGACGACGAGCAAGCTAGCAATGAGCCAGAAGTGGATCGTTTGCGGGCGACGAGCAGAAAAAACGCAGTCCATGCTCTGGCCAGCGGGCTAGCCGGCTCGAAGCCACCTGGCCGCGCAAGCCAGCTGACTGGCGCAAGAGCTGCTATAGTCCGCGCCCGCTTCGACGCCTGCAGGAATCAAACGATTCCGCGGATGACCGCTGTTTCTATGGCGGCTCGCGTCGGTTTCTTCGCGACGATAGGCCGCCAACCCCGCCAGGCCCGGAAGGGAGCAACGGTAACGGTTACATCGGGCGCCGAAGAGGTGCCGGCGCGGGCCGTCTCCACTTTCATAGGCGGATAGCGGATAGCGGATAGGCGATGGCGGATGGGATCGCGGATAGGGCCATGAGTACCGCGCCGTCGTTTGCTACAGTCAGCGCCGAACCCGATCTGCCCATTACCCATCACTCATCACCCGCGAACCATCGCCCATCGCCTGAACATGTCCTATCTCGCACTTGCTCGAAAATGGCGTCCGCGCAATTTTGGTGAACTGGCGGGGCAGGAGCATGTGATGCGAGCGCTCGTGAATGCGCTCGAGACTGGGCGGGTGCATCACGCTTTTTTGTTTACGGGTACACGTGGCGTCGGCAAAACGACGATCGCGCGCATCCTCGCCAAATCGCTGAATTGCGAAACGGGCATGACAGCGACGCCCTGCGGCACCTGCAGCGCCTGCCGTGAAATCGATGAAGGGCGTTTTGTCGATCTGATCGAAGTCGACGCCGCGTCGCGCACGAAAGTCGACGACACGCGCGAGTTGCTCGACAACGTCCAGTACACGCCGACTCGCGGTCGCTACAAGGTCTATCTGATCGACGAAGTGCACATGCTCTCGACGCACTCCTTCAACGCCTTGTTGAAGACGCTCGAGGAGCCGCCACCGCACGTCAAATTCCTGCTTGCGACAACGGATCCGCAGAAGCTGCCGGTGACGGTGCTGTCGCGGTGCTTGCAATTCAATTTGAAGCGTTTTCCACCCGGAATGATTCTCAAGCGGCTGACCGAGATCACGGCGGCCGAAAGCATCACAGCGGAACCCGAAGCATTGCGGCTCGTAGCGCACGCCGCGCAGGGCAGCATGCGTGATGCGCTGAGCTTGCTGGACCAAGTGATTGCCTTCGGCGGGTCGACACTCACCGCAGCGGACACGCGCACGATGCTCGGCACGCTCGATCGTTCGGAAGTGTTCGCCATCATCGAGGCCGTCGCCGGACGCGATGCGCGCGCCGTACTCGCGCACGTGAATCAACTCGACGAGCGCGCGCCCGATTATCGTGAAGTGCTCGCGGAAGTCGCCGCGGTGCTGCAGAAGGTGGCGCTATTGCAAGCCGTGCCTGACTTGCAGCTCGATGAGGCCGACGACGTCGAAGCCTATCAACGCCTGGTCGGTGCGTTGACACCGGAGGACACGCAACTCTTCTATCAAATTGCGATCGTGGGGCGCCGCGATCTTGATCTCGCACCCGACGCACGCGGCGGATTCGAGATGGTGCTGCTGCGCATGATCGCGTTCTCCGTGGCGGCGCCTGGCGATGGCGAAGGCCGTCGGTCGGCTGCACCGGCCACTAGGATGCGACCGACGCCCGTGGCAAGTGCCGCGCCTGTGAAGGCAGTCGACACGGCGCCAAGTGTGCCAGCGGCTAAACCGGAACCGGTTGCAGTGGCATCCGCGGACGCAAGCGAATGGTCGACGATCGTCGCGCAATTGAATCTCACCGGGCCGGTCAGTCAACTTGCGGCGCATTGCGTGCTGGCGAGTAAGCAAGGCAACAAACTGCAATTGACGCTCGATGCCGAGGGTGAAATGTTTCGCCGTCCCTCGCTCGAGGAGCGCCTGACGCAAGTGTTGTCGACGCATTTTGGCGAACCCATCAAGCTCGAGATCAGCGCAGCAAGCGATGTGGCGAACACGCCCGCTCGATTACAGAAGGCGGCCGCCGATGATCGCTTGCAGGCCGCGCATAGCTCGATCGAAACCGATCCCAACATCCGCGCGATGCGCGACATCTTCGGCGCATCGGTGCAGCCAGGCTCGATTCGTCCGTCGGAAGGTTGATGGCGTCGCGGTATGCGAAATGGTGGAAGTCTCATACCGGTGAGTCAGTGGATGTCCTCCGTTCGCATTGAGCTCACGAACTAGATTCGCTCTTATCACTGAATTCCTCTTCGCGGAGTTAAACCTCATGAAAGGCAATATCGGCAACATCATGAAGCAAGCGCAGCAGCTGCAAGCGAACATGCAGCGGGCGCAGGCAGAGATCGCAACGCTCGAAGTGACGGGCGAGGCGGGCGGCGGGATGGCGAAAGTCACCATGACCGGCAAACATGAAGCCAAGCGCGTTTCGATCGATCCTTCGCTGATTGGCGATGACAAAGAGATGCTCGAAGATCTGATCGCCGCAGCGATCAACGATGCCGTGCAGAAAGTCGAACGCGCGACACAGGAGAAGATGTCGAGCGTCATGGGTGGCATGCAGTTGCCGCCCGGAATGAAGATGCCCTTCTGAGAGACCCCGTTGACGGTTGGCTGTTGACAGTTGACGGGCAGAAGCGCGGCGCCGATCGCAGTCGCTCAGCTCCGCCGCGAACTGTCTGACCGCCAACCGTCAACCGTCAACCGTCAACTGATCCGATGCTTTATCCCCCCTCACTCATCCGTCTCATCGAAGCGTTGCGCTGTCTGCCAGGCGTCGGCCCAAAGTCGGCGCAGCGGATGGCGTTTCATTTGCTGGAGAAGGACCGCAAGGGCGGTGCTGCTCTGGTGGATTCGTTGGACAAAGCATTGCACAGCGTCGGGCGGTGTCAGCGTTGCCGCATGTTTGCGGATGCGGAGCTGTGTCCGGTGTGTGCATCACCGGCGCGCGATCGAAGTCTGTTGTGCGTGGTCGAGTCGCCCGCCGATGTTGCGGCCATTGAGCAGTCGGGCAGTTATCGCGGTTGCTACTTCGTCTTGATGGGTCACCTCTCGCCGCTCGATGGGATCGGTCCTGATGAACTCGGCTTCGGGCAACTCGGCACGTTGCTGGCTGAAGGCTCGGTGAAAGAGGCGATTCTCGCCACGAATACGACCGTGGAGGGAGAGGCGACAGCACATGTCATCGCCGAACTTGCTGCACGCCATCAGGTGAAGTCGAGCCGCATCGCGCACGGCGTGCCCGTCGGCGGTGAACTCGAATACGTCGACGGCGGTACATTGGCGCACGCACTGGCGGGACGTCAGACTTTGTCCTGAGCCTTTCGACGATCCAAATGCGCTGAGCTTGCCGCAGCACGCGTTCCGAAGTTTACGAAGCCAGGGCGAACGGTGGGTTTGCTCAGACGACGCCAAAATTTCCGTTCGTGCTGAGCGTGTCGAAGCACCGTTCCAAGGTCCTCACGAAAAGCTCATGGCGAGCGACCCATAAACGGGCTCAGGGTGAACGGAGGACTCGTTCGGGCGGGATGCGCTCAGCGCGCGACTGGATACGCGAGTCCGAACCTACCGCTTACCGGCGTCTTTCATAGTCGGGCGCCAGCCCGCGCATGATGTTCAAGAGTCGTTTGTAACTCTCGTATCTGCGGCTCGAGAGTGCGTCGTCGCGGACCGCGGCGAGGACGGCGCAGCCGGGTTCGCGCAGGTGCAAGCAGTTGGAGAAGCGACACTCTGGTGCGAGGTTCATCAGCTCCGGCCAGCCAACTTGGATCGTCGCGTCATCGGTGAGCGCCGGTGCATAGTCGCGTACGCCGGGCGAGTCGATCAGTTCTCCGCCCTGCGGCAGCCGAAATAACGCCGTCGAGGTCGTCGTATGCCGGCCCTCGCCCGTGGAATCGGACAGCGTGCGCGTGGGCTGCACGGAGCAGGGCACCATCGCATTCGTGAGCGTTGATTTGCCGACGCCCGATTGGCCTACGAGCATCGTGACTTCATCTTTGACGAGTTCGAGTAACGCCTCGATGCCCAATCCTTGCTGCGCGGACACCATGAGTACGGGGTACTTCGCGGCGCGATACTCGCTTTCCAGCACGGCGAATTCTTCGTCTTGCCCATCGACGAGTTCGCACTTGTTGATGATGACTGCACTTCGAATGCCTGCATAGGCAGCGCCGGCCAAGTATCGGTCGATGACATAGGCGTCCGGCTCAGGTTCGGGCGCAATCAGGGCGCAAAGCAAGGTGAGATTGGCGGCCAGCGGTTCGCTGCGCCCGCGGCTGTCGGTGCGTGCGAGTAAGGAGCGGCGCGATTGAACGGAAATGACGCGCGGTGCATCGCCTGTGCGTGCCGGGCGAACGGTGACTTCATCACCGCATACGACACTCAGTCGTTTGCCGAAGAGTTCCGCTGGAGTCCGTGTGCCGTCGCTCGTTTCGATGACGACGCGGCGTCCGAATGATTCGACGACGCGTGCAGGAAAATCGGCGTCGTTCGAATCGGTTGTCATGAGGCCGCGGCGAGCGAACGTAAGCGGGCGATTCTCACCAGCGCGGGCGGATGCGAATCGTAGAAGGCCGAGTGCAGCTTATCGGGTGTGAGCGTCGTGGCATTGTCTCGGTAGAGTTTGACGAGCGCCACCGCGAGTTCATTGGCGTTCGCATATTTCGCAGCGAAGTCGTCGGCTTCGAACTCGTGTTTACGCGACCACCATGCACCGAGCGGTGTGAGGAAGAACGTAAACGCAGGCAATACGATCAGAAACAACAGCAATGCCGTGTGCGGTGCCGCGCTCGGCACGCCCAGTGCGGTATAGAACTCAGGCCATGCGGCAAGCCAGCCCAACAGTGCCAACCCGCCCAGGCCCATGGTGAGCGAAACAATCAAACGTGAGCGGATGTGATGCAGGCGGAAGTGCCCCAGTTCATGCGCCAGCACGGCTTCGATTTCTTGCCCTTCCAGGCGCTCGATGAGCGTGTCGAAAAAGACGATGCGCTTGTTGCGTCCGACGCCGGTGAAGTAAGCGTTGCCGTGGACGGAGCGTCGTGAACCATCCATGACGAACACGCCTTTCGATGCAAATCCGCAGCGAGCCAGCAAGGCTTCGGTGCGCTGTTTGAGCGCTTCATCCGACAACGGAGAGAACTTGTTGAACAGCGGCGCGATGAAAGTCGGCCAAGCCCACGTGATGAAGACGGTGAACGCGACCCACACCAGCCATGCATAGATCCACCACCACGTGCCGGCGCGCTCCATCAGCCACAGGATGATCGCAATCAGCGGCGCGCCGAGTAGCACACTGATCACCAAACCTTTCAGCAGGTCAGCAATGAAAAGACCGAAGCTCGTGCGGTTGAAACCGAAGCGCGCTTCGATGCCGAAGGTTCGGTACAGCGACAGCGGCAGACTCAGTGCGGACATCAACAGCACGGTGGTCAGTACGACCGCAGTACCGTGCCACGGCTGCGCCCAGCCCGCGGTATTCCAAAGACGATCGATGGCCGCGATACCGCCGCCAATCGTCAGCCACAGTGCAATCGCGGCATCTAACAGGTTGTCCCAGCGGGCGAGGCGGCCGAGCGCGCTCGTGTAATCGGCGGCCGTCTGGTGCGCGTTCAGATCGATGTCTGCCGCGAAGGGCTCGGGGACCGAGTCTCGATGGCGTTGCACAGCCATGATCTGGCGCTGGTTCAGCCAACTGCGAACCAGGGTGCCGGCAACGATAGCGATCAGAAAAGCGAGGGTAAGCCAATGCATCGTGGACGCTCTGAGATTCGCGGCGAGCTTAGCGGCTGCTGCTATCATCGGCAACGCAATCCAAGGCGTTTGCGTGCGGATTTCGCTGCACGGCGCCCCTGAACAATGCGCGTGTAGGAGTGAGTGTGAGCGATAAAGATCCGTTGAGTTTGATTTGGATCGACCTCGAGATGACGGGTCTGAAGACCGATACCGACCACATCATCGAGATCGCCACGGTCGTGACGGACAAGCATCTGAACATACTGGCCGAAGGTCCGGTGCTCGCAATCCATCAACCCGATTCCGTGCTCGACGCCATGGATGATTGGAACCGCAAGCAGCATGCGTCATCGGGGCTCGCGCAGCGTGTGCGTGAGAGCACGATCACGGCGCGTGAGGCGGAAGTGCGCACCCTGGAATTTCTGTCGCGCTGGATCGAGCCGGGACAATCACCGATGTGCGGCAACAGCATTTGCCAGGATCGACGTTTCCTTGCACGCGAAATGCCCGAACTCGAGCGCTTTTTTCACTACCGCAATCTCGATGTCAGCACCTTGAAGGAGTTGGCACGGCGGTGGAATCCGGAAGCGTTCAGTAGCTACAAGAAGAGCGCCACGCATCTTGCGCTCGACGACATCCACGACTCCATTCGCGAACTGGCGCATTACCGCGCGAACTTTCTGCGTATCTCATGAAACCGTTCTCCGCTGCGAGCGAGCGCAATCGCGAACCCATTCTTGGGGTGTTGCGACAGTGGGCGCCCGCGCCTGGAACGGTATTGGAAATCGGCGCAGGAACTGGGCAGCACGCTGTGCATTTTGCCGCGGCGCTGCCGCATCTTGATTGGTGCCCCACCGACCGCGCAGAGAATCTCGAAGGTATCGAGCGCTGGGTCAAAGAAGCGAACCTGCCGAACCTGCGTGCACCGAATCGTCTTGATGTCACCGATGCACAGTGGCCCGTCACCACCGCCGACTATGTTTACACAGCGAATACGGCGCACATCATGAGCTGGGAAGAGGTCGAGGCGATGTTCAAGGGCATCGGCAATGTACTCGTCTCGCAAGGCTTGTTTTTTCTATACGGTCCGGTGAATCGCGACGGCGAGTTCACCAGCGAATCCAATCGCGAGTTCGATGCAATGTTGCGAGCGCGTGATTCAAGAATGGGGATTCGCGACGATCAAGCATTGATCGCACTCGGTCGTCTTCATGGGTTGAAATATATCGCCGAGCATTCGCTTCCGGCAAACAACCGCATGCTGATCTGGACGAAAACGTAAGAAGGATCGATTGAGTCCACCGGCACGCCTGCCGATGGACTCAACGATAAGCCGCAGTTATTTCTTTGCTGGACCTGCGCCATTCGACGCGAGGAACAGCCAGGTCTCGACGACCGTATCCGGATTGAGCGACATGCTCTCGATGCCTTGATCCACGAGCCAGCGCGCGAGATCTGGATGGTCGGAGGGGCCCTGACCACAGATGCCCACATACTTGCCCGCCTTGCGGCATGCGTCGATCGCCATCTTCAGCAGCGCCTTGACGGCATCGTCGCGTTCATCGAAGAGCTTGGCGATCACCGCCGAGTCGCGATCCAGCCCAAGCGTCAATTGCGTCATGTCATTCGAGCCGATCGACATGCCATCGAAGAACTCGAGATAGCGGTCAGCCAACAAGGCATTCGTCGGCAGCTCGCACATCATGATGACTTTCAAACCGTTCTGACCGCGCTTCAGGCCATTTGCGGCGAGCAGTTCGGTGACTTGCTCCGCTTCCTTCAGCGTGCGCACGAACGGCACCATCACTTGCACGTTCGTCAGTCCCATCTCTTCGCGCACGCGCTTGAGCGCGCGGCATTCCAGCTCGAAGCATGGGCGAAAGACTTCATCGATGTAGCGCGAGGCGCCACGGAAACCGAGCATCGGATTTTCTTCATGCGGTTCGTACTGACGACCGCCGATCAGATTCGCGTACTCATTCGATTTGAAATCCGACAACCGCACGATGACGGGTTCGGGTGCAAACGCGGCTGCAATCGTTGCGATGCCTTCGCAGAGTTTGTCGATGTAAAACGAAACCGGGTCGGAGTAACCCGCCATTTGTTTGCGGATCGTCTGCTGCAAATCGCTCGACAGCTGATCGAATTCGAGCAGGGCGCGCGGATGCACGCCAATCATGCGATTGATAATGAACTCGAGACGGGCGAGGCCCACGCCGTTGTGCGGGATGCCGGCGAAATCGAACGCGCGGTCCGGGTTGCCGACGTTCATCATGATTTTCGTCTTGATCGGAGGCAGAGCGTCGAGTTCGAGATTCTTTTGCTCGAACGGCAACGCGCCTTCATACACGAAACCGGTGTCGCCCTCGGCGCAGGAGACCGTGACTTCAACGCCTTCCTTGATCGTTTCGGTCGCATCGGTGCAGCCAACCACCGCCGGGATGCCCAACTCGCGCGCGATGATGGCGGCGTGACAGGTGCGACCACCGCGGTTCGTGACGATGGCCGCAGCGCGTTTCATGACCGGCTCCCAGTCGGGGTCTGTCATATCGGCAACGAGCACGTCACCGCTTTGCACGCGCGTCATCTCTTTTACGTCGCGAATGATGCGCGCCGGGCCTGCGCCGATGCGTTGTCCGATCGAGCGTCCGCTCGAGAGCACCTTCGACTTCTGGCCCTTGAGCGAGAAGCGTTGCACGGTGCGTCCGACGCGGCTTTGGACGGTTTCAGGACGCGCTTGCAGGATGAAGATCTTGCCGGTCTCGCCATCCTTGCCCCACTCGATATCCATTGGGCAGCCGTAGTGTTCCTCGATGATGAGTGCTTGCTTCGCGAGTTCCAGAAGGTCTGCATCGTCGATCGAGAAACGTTGGCGTTCCGATTGCGGTACGTCGACCGTGGCCACGCGCGTTTCGGTGCCGGGTTCGCCGTAGATCATCTTGATGGCTTTTGCGCCGAGCGTGCGGCGCAGAATCGGTGCGTGTCCCGACTTCAATGCGGGCTTGTAGACATAAAACTCGTCCGGGTTCACTGCGCCCTGGACGACGGTCTCACCCAATCCATAGGAGGCGGTGATGAAGACGACATCGCGGAAACCGGAATCGGTATCGAGCGTGAACATGACGCCGCTTGCGCCGGTGTCGGAGCGCACCATGTATTGCACGCCCGCGGAGAGCGCAACGACGTCGTGAGCAAATCCTTGGTGGACGCGGTAGGCAATTGCACGATCGTTGAACAGTGAAGCAAACACTTCGTGAACGCATTTGAGGAGCGCGTCTTTGCCGCGCACGTTCAAGAAGGTCTCCTGTTGGCCGGCGAAGGATGCGTCCGGCAAGTCTTCGGCAGTCGCAGAAGACCGCACTGCGACAGCGATGTCGCGGCCTTCGCCCATCTTCGCGTAGCCCTCGAGAATCTCTGCCTGCAGTTGCGGTTGAAAAGGCGTCGCGAGGATCCAGGTACGGATCTGACTGCCGACGACTGCGAGGTTTTCGACATCGTCGACGTCCAAGTCGGCAAGCGCTTTGGAGATTCGGTCTCCCAACCCGTCGTGCTGCAGGAAATCCCGATACGCTTGAGCGGTCGTCGCAAAGCCTCCAGGGACACTGACGCCCATGTTTGCAAGGTGACTGATCATCTCGCCCAGAGATGAGTTCTTGCCGCCGACAGTGTCGACGTCGTGACGGCCTAATTTTTCGAAAGGCAGGGTATAAGCGCTCAAAGGAACGTCCTCTTGATCTACGGAGCGACGAGATGAAACACTCGGACTAGATTCTCATGTCACGCGTTCTGCACGATCAGGACACGCGTCGCCAGAGTCGGTCGATTTGATAGTCCCGAGCAACACTAAGCACGGCAGAGAATGGATAGGCGAACCGTATTTTTCGTGTCTGACCAGACCGGCGTGACCGCAGAGACGATGGGTCACAGCTTGCTAACGCAATTCGATGGGCAGGCGTTTCGGCAAGTGACTTTGCCATTTATCTCTACTATTGACAAGGCGGAAGAAGCGGTTCGCAAGATCGATGCAACGGCCGAAGCCGAAGGCGTTCGACCCGTGATTTTCAGCACACTGCTGCAGGAAGATTTGCGCGAGATAATCAAGCGCGCGAATGGTTTGTTCCTCGATTTTTTCGACGCGTTCTTAGGTCCGCTCGAGATGGAATTGAAGGCCAAATCCTCGCGGGCGCAAGGCAAGGCACATGGCATGGCCGATATCGGCGCCTATACGTTGCGTATCAACGCGACGAATTTTGCCTTGGCAAACGACGATGGCGCGATGACGCGCGATTACGAGCGCGCCGATCTCATTCTCATTGGCGTGTCGCGTTCAGGTAAGACGCCAACGTGTCTTTACATGGCCTTGCAGTACGGCATCTTTGCTGCGAATTATCCCTTCAGTGAAGAGGAGCTCGAACTCGGTCGCTTGCCGCCCGCGCTCGTACCGTACAAAAAGAAACTTTATGGCTTGACGATCGTACCCGACCGATTGCAGCAGATCCGCAATGAGCGTCGTCCGAACAGCCGTTACTCATCGCCCGCGATCTGTGAGTTCGAAGTGCGCAACGCTGAAGCGATCTTCAGACGCTATGACATTCCCTACATCAACACGACAGAGTGCTCCATCGAGGAGATTGCAAGTCGCATGCTCGACAGGACGGGGCTCGAGCGGCGCTTGCGTCCGTGACATGCGTCTCATGTCGCGACGCGATGGCGACGGGATGCAAAGAAACGCTGTGATATATTCAAAACATCATGCTGTCGGTACCTGAAACAGATTCGAATTGCGCGGTGAGCTGGCGCGCGCGACCGGGCAGCTTCGTCAGTCTCATGTCGCTCTATGAGAGCAACTACATCCGCCTCGGCTGGATGATTCCACGTCTCCATGACATCGAAACGTCGTGCGTGTCGCATGTCGATGGAGATTGCCCACTGCATCTGCGCATCGACGAGCGCACCAAGTACACGACGTTGTTGACGCTCACGTATTTGTTCGAGGACGGTGATCAGCGGATCGCGGATCCGGATCTGCAGATTCGCATCTATCACGATGCTCGACTTGCGGAAGTGCAGGCCTGTGCCCGTTGGCATCGACACTCCATGCTCGAAGCAATCCGCTCGGACCTCGCGCGCGCGCTGGGCGATCGCTGGCTGCGCAACATCATGCTGAACAAGTGGCTCGATTACTGTTTCGATCGCGGTCATCGGTTCGTCTCCGAGAGCTCGACCGCTCTTGCGCCATGACGTGCTGATGTTCGCGCTTCATGCCCATCTCGGATCGTCTCAGTAGCTTCAAAGAACGTCTCGGCGCCTCGCGGCAAGTCGAGGACGAGAAACTCCTACAGCTTTATTGGAATCGAGCGGAGCTCAAGAAGGAGCTGACGCGCCTGCAAGTGGAGCGCGATCGACTGCTTGAGTACATCCAGAAACAAGACGGCGCGAATTCGAAGCTGCACGATCAATTGGAACAACTCGAGCGGCATCTAGGTGAACCGGAGGTCGCGGTTCACGCGCTCGTGTACTTTCAGCTCCGCAACTTGTGGCACAAATGTGCGACGAAGGTCGCCACGTTTTCGCAGCAGCTCCAAGAGCAACAAGAAGAGCGCGAACGGCGCCGTCAACTCATCGAGTTCGATCAACAAAAGCGGCGTGACCTCGCCGAGCTGGAAGGCGTGCTGGCGGAAGCTCGCCAGGAAGCGGATGACCTGGAAGCGCAGTTGAAAGCGCTCGAAACTCGGCTAGCTGCGATGCGCGGCTTCTGGAACTATTTTCGACGCCGGACCGTCGCCGAGCAGGTCGAGATCGCGCGCAGCCAGTGGGACATTGCGGCGACACGTGTCACCGACCTTTCGGATGATCTTGCGGATTTAGAAGACCGCGAACCGCCTCCCTTTCCGGGGATTTCCGTCGACGGCCGCCGTAGCGTCAATACGGCGGTGATCGCGTTCGCGCAGCAATTGACTGCCAGTTTGTCGAGCGGCGGTCTTGCGATGTTGGCGAAGGAAGCGACCACCAAACGCGTATTCGACGTGCACTATGGCTCGCGCGACCAATGCGTGAAATTGATGAGTGTGCTGCGCGATGCGATGGCTACCATCGATGCGCAAACCGAAGACCTGCGCGGCTTGAAGCAAAGCACCGAGTCAGTGCGTGCGAGTGCGATCTATCGCAGCGACGCAGACACGGTACCGCTGACGGATTCGATCGGCACGCTTCCTGCGCCCGCAGCGCCGGTCTCAGGTCTGGAGAGCGTCAGTCGTTCAGGGATCAACGTGCTCGTCGATGATTACTGGGGCGTTTACCGCGCACTGCTGCAATGAACCCGCGGGTGTCACGAGACGGATAACGAAGAAGGGAGGCCGCGGCCTCCCTTCTTGTCTGCGAAGCGCGAACGCCGAGGCTTCGGTCAAGGCGTTGCCGCGCGGTTCTCCGCTTTCAGCTTCGTGAAATACGCGGCACTCAGCGTGCTGAGATCGGCGGCGATCTGTGACGCTTCGGCCAGCACTGCATCGGGAGACTCTCCGCCGTTCAGATCGCTGAGCTTCTCGACAGGAGGTAAGCCGTGCGACTTGCGGCGCGCATTCTCGCGGCCGAGTCGTTCCTGCTCGAGCCGCTCGCGCTCCGCGATCCGAGTTTGCAGATTGAGCGAGAGTGTCTTCTGCGTGCGTACTTTCTCGAAGGATGCAAGGTCAGCGAGTAGCGCCTGGAAGTCCGCATCATCGGCAACGCGGCGTTCGTGCGATTGCACGAGCGTCGGTACTGCCTGGTTCCACGGCGCCGGCGTCGCAAAGTCCACAGGTCGAATGCGGTCCCAGGGCAGGGCGCTTTCGCGCGCGCTCTCGCCCACTTCTTCAGTGCTGATCGCGGAGGGCAGCGAGATATCGGGTTGTACGCCGCGGTGCTGCGTGCTCTCACCCGTCACTCGATAGTATTTGCCGATGGTGACCGTGAGTTGGCCGAAGCCCGGATCCGGTCCAAGCGCATAGCGATCGAGCGGATAGAGGTTTTGCACCGAGCCTTTGCCGTAGGTCTGCTGGCCGACGATGATGCCGCGGCCGTAATCCTGGATCGCGCCTGCGAAAATTTCGGACGCCGAGGCGCTGAAACGATCGACCAATACGATCAACGGACCGTCCCAAGCGATGGTGGGCTCGGGATCATCGAGCACTTCGACGCGTCCGCCCGTCTCACGCAGCTGCACGATCGGGCCGGCGGGAATGAACAGACCCGACAACGCCGTTGCCTCGGTCAAGTGGCCGCCGCCGTTACCGCGCAGATCCATGACGAGCGCGTCCATGTTCTCTGCTTTCAGTTCTTCGATGAGTCGCCGCACGTCGCGCGTCGTGCTGCGAAAATCTTTTTCGCCCGAGGACTTCGCTTCGAAGTCTTGATAGAAGCTCGGCACATTGATGACGCCGACCGTCAGCTCGCGATCACCGCGTTCGATTTTGCGCACGTCCTTTTGCGAAGCCTGCGCTTCGAGCGTCACCTTGTTACGAACGAGTTCGATCTGCTTCTCCGGCGAGCCGGGCGTTGCGCCCGCAGGCAGAATCGTCAAACGCACGGTCGTATTGATCTTGCCGCGGATCAGCTGCACGACATCATCGAGTCGCCAACCGATGACGTCAACGGGTTTACCGTTCTTGCCTTCGGCCACCGCCGTGATGCGATCGTTGGCGCTCAACTTGCCGCTGATGGCTGCGGGGCCGCCCGGAAGCACGTTCAGCACGGTGACGTAGTCATCGACGAGCTGCAGTGAGGCACCGATGCCTTCATACGACAGGCTCATCTGAATCCGGTATTCCTCTGAGTTGCGCGGCGAGAAGTAGCTCGAATGTGGGTCGAACACGTGGGCGAACGAGTTCATGAACACTTCGAAGATGTCGTCGCTCGTCACCTGCTCGGTGCGCTTCAGGACGCGCTCGTAGCGCGTTTGCAGGACCTCGCGTGTTTCGCTCCAGTCCTTGTCGGTCAGCATGAGCGACAGCGCATCGTTCTTGACGCGCTTACGCCAGATTTCGTTGAGTTCGGTAGAGGTCTTCGCCCAAGGGGCTTTTTCCCGATCGAATTGGAAGGTCTCCTCGATCGTGAAATCAGGTTCGGTTTTCAGTAACTCGAGTGCATAAGAAATGCGCTCGCGATTGCGTTGCTGAAAGCGGTTGAAGATCGCAAAGACCGGCTCCAGCGCACCGTTGACGACAGCTTCATCCAATTGATACCGAAAGCGTTCGAACTCGGCGACGTCGCTTGCGAGGAAATAGCTGCGCGAAGCATCCAATTGATCGATGTAACGATCCAGGACGAGCGCTGAGACGGGATCGTTGATCGGAGACTGCCGGTAGTGTGAGCGTTCGATGACGTTGCTGACGAGCTTGCTCACGCGTCGATGACGCTCGGTGGGCGCGAGATCCTGGCTGTTGGCGGTTGCAACGGCGTTGGCGACTGGTGTCTGCGCGGTGCCGGCCAATAGACCGCATGCGACGAGTAGAACGGGAAGGCTGAAAAGCAGCGTAAAGCGGCGGGGACGTGCGACGGAGTCTTTCGAGGGCAGCTGATACACTGGTTTACATCCTCACTGATGGAAGCGCTCGCCCGCTTCCGAAAACGTCATACCGGTAATGAACGATTTGATCATTCGAGCTTCGCGTGTTGCGTTTGTAACGCGGCAGTCGCCACTCCGTCCAACACCTGGGTGCGCGTTCATGCGCGCAGCTGGGTGCGTATCAAGGCTAGAGAGCGCACGCACCTTCAGCAAGTACGACGGTCGAGATGGCGGGGAAGTTCGATGCGACCGCTGACCGCGCTCAATGCGATCATCCTGGGATCGGCCGCGGCCATCACGTTCGGACTGACGGCCGTACTGATCATCTATCTCATCCTGCAAGGGCGTCATCCCCAACTTGCACAAGAAATCGGACCGCTCGCGCGCAGCGCCGGCCAGTTCGCCTCGCTGACCGTTGTGTCCGGCGTGAGCTTCATGGCGACTTTGCGCAGACTGCGCTGGCGCTGGTTCGCGCAGGCGGCAATGTGGCTGGGCGTGCTCGTGATAGGTGCGTTGTACTGGCCGGAGTGAGCGCCGGCGATGAGTGAAAACCCCAAAACTCGCTGAGATGCTTCGGGAAATCCCGCAACACTAAGTTGCGGCGAATTCGAACGAAGCAAGCGCTATACACGCGTGAATTGAGCCCCCTTGAAGTGCGAGCCAGCCTACGCGCGGCTCTCAGGACGGTCAACTTCTGCTCCGAAAGCTAGAGCCGTGGACTCAGGGCTTGAGGGCAATTCGCTGACCGGAGAGTCTTCAGCGAACGATTCGCTCCCAGGCTTTGTTTTTGTCGAAGGTGCCGCTGTTGTACGGGTCGAACCCCTTGGCGGCGGGCTTCTTTTTGCTATCTGAACTATTGCGAGGGCGGACGTTGTCTGGCTTGGCCTTCGCCGCGAGCGCCGCCGGATGAGGCGGGTGCGCCGAAGGCTCACTGTCATCTTTACGTCCGCCGAACCATTTGGCGAACCACATATACCCTTCCCAAAAAAACGAAGTTAATCAATCTAGTTATCGGCGTTTGTCGCAGCTTACACACAGCAGTTAAGCGGCTTCGCGACGGGATTTGAAAAATGTGACGCGGATCACGGTCAGCCCATTGGGACAATTGCTTTGCCTGAGACGCGCGCTACTCGTTGATGCGCGGCTCGACGCGGCGCTGACCGGTCGTTTTCTTCGGCGTGACTGTTGCCGGGGCCGGGGTTGCTTTGCGCTTCTCGTGCCGCGCTTCATCGTCGTTGGTCGCAAGCGAATCGACGCCGATGAACACGGCGCGAACAAATGACACGAGAATCAGTGGGCCGAAGGCGATGAACCAGGCGCGCACCTCGCCGGTGGCGAGATCGCCGAAAAAATTCGCATAGAACGTGCCGAGCCCGCCGCCCGGTGCTTCGCCGTATGGACCGAGCAGCGTGATGCCCACCCAGAAGATGAGGGCCGGAACGAGAAATAGCCCAACAGCAAGCCAAACGCTCGCGAACAGGAGCTCGAACTGCAAGCGCCGATTGCTCGGTTCGGGATCGGTGGTGCGGGTGAGGCGTTCCGGCATTGCAAGGCATGAGTCATGTGGAAGGCGGCGCATCTTGGCGGCTCGGGGCGCTCGTCGCAACTCGCAGCGTGCGCTTGCATGTCGAGCGAGCCGTTATCATCGCGGTTGCTATACGAGGATCATCATGAACGTACCCCAAGCTGCTGCACGCCCACTTCGGACCGCCGTCATCGGCGTCGGCTATCTCGGCCGCTTTCATGCGCAAAAGTATGCGCAGTTGCCCGATGTGCAATTGATGGGCGTCGTGGATGCGAATGCCGACGCTGCACGCCGCGTCGCGGCTGAACTGCAGGTGGAGGCGTACACCAACAGCTTGGAAGTGCTCGATCGAGTGGATGCGGTGAGTATCGCGGTACCTACGCCATTGCACTTCGAGATTGGCCGCGCGGCGCTCGAGCGCGGCGTGCATGTGCTGATGGAGAAACCCATCGCCACGACCGTTGATGAGGCACGAGCCTTGGTCGAACTTGCGCGCGAAAAGCAGTGCATCTTGCAAGTCGGTCATCTCGAGCGTTTCAACCCGGCTGTGGTTGCTGCTGCCGACCGTCTGCACACGCCGCGGTTCGTCGAATCGCACCGACTGGCGCCTTTCAAACAGCGCGGCACCGATGTGAGCGTGGTGCTCGATCTCATGATCCACGACATCGACCTCATCCAGGAACTCGTGCGGCAGCCGATCGAAAGCATCGACGCCGTAGGTGCGACCGTATTTTCGGGTGAGATCGACATCGTGAATGCGCGGATTCGTTTTCGTGGCGGATGTGTGGCGAATACGACCGCAAGCCGAATCAGCCTCAAACAGGAGCGCAAGATCCGCATCTTTCAAGACGATGCTTACCTGTCGATAGACATGCAGCAAAAAATCCTGACGGTGATCAGGAAGAAAGACGCGGCGCCGGTCGAGTCACCGGCGCAGGTTTCGATCGAGGAGGAGTCGTTCGATCAAGGCGATGCGCTGCTGGCGGAAATCGAAGCGTTCGTGCGCGCGATCCGCGAAGGCACCGAGCCGATCGTGACAGGCGAGGACGGGCTGCGCGCGCTTGAAACAGCGATGCACATTACCAAGCTCGTTCAAGGTTCGCGTTGATGCGGAGGAATGTTGAGCCGGCGCCGCTCGAGGGACTTCAAGTCGCGCCCTGCAACCTTGCGCGCTGTTTCCTGTAGTCGCGCGAGACTGACCTCGCCGCGTTTGCTCGCCAGCGCGGCCGCCACATCGTCCAGGCTCGACTTGCCTTTGGTGATGTTGCGAATTTCTTCATCGACCTCTCGGAGCACGATGACGGCACGCGCGGTCGTCGCGCCCGAGGATCGGTCAGTGAACAACTCCGGCGACTTTCGTGCCCATCGTGCGAGCCGTTCGAGCGCCTCTTCGTGACGTCTGGCGCTGATGCCGCCGGAGCGATGCAAGATCTCGAGCGAATAAAACTCAGCGAATCCTTCCACGATCCAGTCGCTTTCCTCGTCGCTGCGAATGCCTATGGCGACATGGACGAGTTCATGCAGCAGCGTGCTCGTACGGTTCTCGCTAATCAACGGTCGCGATGAATGCATGAACAGCGAGTTGGGCCCCGATAATCCCCCTCGCCACATCGGATCGCCCGCAGAGACGATGAGCAAGCGCTCTGGGAATTCTGGGAACACATCCTTCAAGCGCGGCAGATTCCAGTTCAGGAATGCAAGGATGTCTTGCCGACGCGCCGCTTCATCCACGGGTGCGGCGACGACCGTCTGGATGCCTCGTATGAGTTCGCTGCGCTTTCCGAGCTTGCCGGCAACGACCCAGCCTTCGGGCCGATCGAAGCGCCGGTCGGGATCCTCTATCTCGAATACGCCATCCTTCGACGCATAGGCCGCTTCGACCGACCAGCCTTCTGGCAATGCAAACTCAAGCGTGGTGCGTGAGTGCAGACTGGCGGGCGCCGTCACGGCCATTCGTGGCGTCATCTTGTCGCCGCGGAATACGGCCCAATCCTTAGTGACAAGGGAATCGTAGCGCTTGGGTGAGCGCTCGTGAGTTGCGACGAATTCATATGAAAGCTGCGCGTGGGTACCCGAAGGCCGCCAGGTCACGATATTGCCCTTCTGGGAAATGGGCTGCTTCGAGCTAAATTCACGATGGCGCTTGGGGTCGATGTGCAGATTCACACGGCTCGGCAGGCGTTTGCCCTCGAGTGTGAGCGTGACCCGCATCGTCGGGCGCTGCGATGCGATGTCGGCGTGAAACGCGGCGTCGTAATACGTGATGTTCGCTGCAGCCGAAGCCGTTCCGCCGATGAGCAGCGTCAGTAGGATCAGGAGCCGAGAGGCTCGTGTGAAAAGTCGATCGTTCTGCATGTCCGAAGGGTAACCGTCTCTGGCTCGTATCTGAAATGCGATGCGGCGAAGTTGGTTGCACGAGGCCTTGATGACGCGACAAGAAGGACGCTTGAAATAGTTCCGCGCGCTCCTATTTTTCGTCCCGAGCGCGAGGCGTTCTGCCCAGCGCGAAAATTTCTTGGACACCGTACCAAACGCTTATCTGATGAGAGGAGGAGCAGACATGAGTCTGGTTCACTATGAGCCCTGGAATGTTTTGAACCAACTTCACCGGGAGATCAATCGCGTGTTCGACAGTCAGGCAACGAACGCGGCTGACAGCTCCGCGACAGCGGATTGGGTTCCGCCAGCGGATATCGCCGAATACAAGGATCGCTGGGTATTGAAGTTCGATGTGCCCGGTGTGAATACGAGCGCCATCGACATCACGCTCGAACAGGGCGTGTTGACGATTAGCGGCGAGCGCGAGAAGGACAATGCGGAAGGTGAGGTGGAACGTCGCCGCTTGGAGCGTCCGCACGGTCGCTTTTATCGTCGCTTCACGCTGCCAGATACCGTCGACGCTGCGAACGTGCGTGCGACGGGTCGCAACGGCGTCTTGGAAGTGACGATTCCGAAGCAGCCGAAGGCGCAGCCGCGACGCATCGAAGTTGCTGTCGCGTAATCGATAGCCGCTTCTTTGCTTCCTTTACAAGGACCGGCGCTGCACGAGCGCACGGTCCTTTTTTGCTTTCCGCTGGCGCTTGGACGTGCGCACGCCTTGAGCAGTTCGCTCTGGCACCGCTTGAGGATAGCGAATGTGATGCTGATGGAACTCCATGGCGCGCTCGGCTATCTCGAATAAGACGCCACGCGGCGGGCGCTTCGAATCGATCGTGCTTTGATTGCAAATGCCAAATTGAATCTGCACGCTGATGCGAGAAGCTGCGCCAGAATCCATGTCGAAAATGCACGTCGCATAATTGCACGCGCCTGCAGAGCAATGGTGAGCCATTTTGGCAGCTAGCCTGCAAGATCCACATCATTCGGACGTCGCACGAATATGAGTCACTTCGATATCAAATCCGCCCAGCGCCCCGAACCGGACCAAGTTCTTGTCGATATCGCTGACTACGCGTTTTCCTACGACATCGCCAGCGACGCGGCGTACGAAACTGCGTACTACTGTCTGATGGATACGCTCGCGTGCGGATTTCAAGCGTTGAAGTATCCCGCGTGCACGAAACTTTTGGGGCCGGTCGTGCCAGGCGCGACGATGCCGGGCGGAGCGCGCGTACCGGGTACCTCGTATGAACTCGATCCCGTGCAGGCGGCGTTCAATATCGGCGCGATGATCCGCTGGCTCGATTTCAACGACACCTGGCTGGCTGCGGAATGGGGACACCCCTCCGATAACCTGGGCGCGATTTTGTCGCTTGCGGATTATCTCTCGCGCCGCAACGTGGCGCAGGGGCAGAAGGCGCTGACCGTGAACGATGTGCTCACGGCGATGATCAAGGCACACGAAATCCAAGGCATCACGGCACTCGAAAACAGTTTCAATCGCGTCGGACTCGATCACGTTTTGCTCGTGCGCATCGCATCGACGGCAGTGGCGACCGTGATGCTCGGCGGCACACGTCAACAGGTCATCAATGCGCTATCGAACGCATGGATCGATGGCGGTGCGCTGCGAACATACCGTCACGCGCCGAACACCGGCTCACGCAAGAGTTGGGCGGCCGGTGATGCAACGAGCCGCGCGGTGCGCCACGCGCTGATCGCGCTGACTGGCGAGATGGGCTACCCCTCCGCGCTGACAGCCCCCACCTGGGGTTTTCAAGATGTTTTGTTCAATGGCAAAGCGTTGTCGTATCCACAGAAGTTCGGCAGCTACGTGATGGAGAACGTGCTGTTCAAGATTTCATACCCAGCAGAATTTCATGCGCAGACGGCGGTCGAGGCCGCGATGAAGTTGCACCCGCACGTCAAAGACAAGCTCGAGCTGGTCGAGAAGATCGTGATTGAAACCCAAGAGCCGGGCGTGCGCATCATCGACAAGACCGGGCCGCTGTCCAACCCTGCAGACCGCGATCACTGCATCCAATACATGGTGGCAATTCCCTTGCTCTTCGGCCGTTTGCGCGCAGAGGACTACGAAGATGCGGTGGCGAGTGATCCGCGCGTCGATCAATTGCGCAACAAAATGATCGTCAGCGAGAACACGACGTTCACCGAGGATTACTATTCTCCCGATAAGCGCTACATCGGCAACGCCGTACAGGTATTCTTCAGCGACGGCACGATGACCGAACGCGTAGCGATCGGCTACCCGATCGGGCATCGCAAGCGCCGTGCAGAAGGCATGCCGGTGCTGGAGAAGAAATTCGAAAGTTCTGTGGCCGCGCATTTTTCGCCGAAGCAATCCGATGCGATCAAGGCGATGTTTGCCGATCGCGAGCGGCTCGTGCAGATGCCAGTGAATGAGTTCGTCGCGGGACTCGTGAAGAATAACTAGTAAAGCGGGGTGGAAGTGTCGGTTGCGTATAGAGCATTGTTGGTTGGTGAGCGTTCGGACACGTTGGCGTTGCTGGAACGTATGCTCGAAGGCTCGGATATTCAGATCGATGAGGTCGTGAGTCACGAAGAACTGTTGACGTCTGCCGCCCGACGCCCGCCCGATATCGTTTTCTTTGCGCTCGGTGAGATTGAGCAACTCGCGCACTCTTGTCGCACCCTGCGAATGAATGCGGCAACGCTGCTCGTCCCGTTGCTGGTGCTGTCACGTTCGACGCGTCAGCGCATGGCGGTGTTCAATGCAGGCGTGGATGACATGCTGACGCATCAAGTGAAGCGCGAGGAATTTCTGGTGCGAGTGCAGGCACTGTTGCGGGCGAGCGCTGCACGGCGGCAGCTTGCGGCCGAACAAGTCGCTGCAGAAGTGAAGCAGCACGAACAAATTCGCGCTGCGTTTCGTCGCTACATCTCGCCCAAGCTCGCCGATCGCATACTCGACAATCCAGACTTACGCGATTCGGTGCTCGGCGCCTCGAACATTCGCGCCCACGCCGCCGTCATGTTCGCCGACATGCGCGGATTTACGAGTCTGTCGGAACGCTTGCCAGCTGCGCAGGTGGTCGAATTGCTCAATGAGTTTTTCGCGTGCCTGACGTCGATCACGTTCGAGTACGACGGTACGGTGTTCAGTATGGCGGGCGATGGCTTGATGGTTGGATTCGGCGTACCGGTCGAACAAGCGGATGGCGCACAGCGCGCCGTGTTGGCGGCGCGGCAAATGATCTCGCAATTTCAGGTGCTGGCAGACAAGTGGAAGGCGCAGTACGGGATCGACACCGGTCTCGGCATCGGCATCAATGTGGGTGAGGTTATCGCAGGCAATGTGGGGTCGCCTGCGTATATGAACTACACCATCATTGGCGATACGGTGAACGTCGCATCGCGTTTGGGCCAGCGTGCGCGAGCCGGTGAGATGCTGTTTTCAGATGCCGTGAAGCACGCGCTCGATGCAAGCGGCTTCGACGTCGAAGCACTTGCGTTGCCGCCGCTCGTCTTGCGCGGCCGTTCCAACCCGATCGATATCTTCTGCGTGCCGAGCACCGAACGCGTGGACTTGCGGCCACATTGACTCGCCGCGGGTCGTTGAGTTGCGGTTCAGTAGCGAGCTTCGAACCCGAAGCCCATGAAATTCACGCCGCCTTTTTCGTCGGCGAACAACCCGAACACGCTCGATCGATGCCACACCTTGTAGCTCAGATACAGCTCCTTGAGGCCACCGCCTTCGAACATCGGCGCGGCCCAGTTGAATTGGCGAAGTGGTAGATCGATCGTCCACTCGACGTAGTTCAGCAGTCTGTTTGATTCTGAATTCTTCTTGGCGAAGTCGCGCTGCTCGCTCATCGGGATACGGGTCACGTAGCTCAATCCCTCGCCGATGCCGAAACGAACGTACTTTTCGGTGAGCGGTAACCGCCACGAGTAATGCGCCTTGATGTAGGCCGTCGCGCCCCATGCATCCGGTTGGTAGCCACGTTCGGCGAAATATTGCACGCCGAGATTGGCGGTCATTTCGATCGGCAAGGTGAACAGCGTGTCACTGAAGCGATGGCCCCAATCTGCCGAGATCGCATAGTTCGATTCGGGCGAGGCGTCATAGTCCCCGAACGCGGCAGTGACCAGATCGGTCTCGGATGACTTCAGCCAAGCCAAGCGAAGATTGGACTTACCTTCGTCGAAGTCCTGGGCGTTGCCGCAGGTCCACGCGAACAACAGCGCGAAGAGTGCAAGCGCGTTCGAAACATAAGCGGTGCGTGCGGTCATTCGGGACATCGACTGAGCCTTGTCGGGCAATGCGTCCGTAAGGACGGTGAGGGGAAACCCTGGACCATAGCCCGGATAGGTGGCGCGCTCACTAGGGCGATGACTGAACTGGGCCATGGATCGGGCTGCATTCGCTGCGCCGTCTTGGTGCGCTGCGACCACACAACTCAGACACCGCGCAAGGAGATCCCTCTCTGCGGCGCGACGCCGGTCAGGTCGTGTCGGCAAATCTGCTGCATCGCGTATGACGTGTACTGCTCGCTCGACCGTTCACTTCGTCGCAAGCCGAAGTTTTGTGCGCGCGGCTTCTTGAAGAAGCTTCACTGTGGCCTTTTGTTAAGGCGCCGGGGATGGCGTAGAGATTCACCAGTGCGCTCTCTATAGTCCGCACCCTCGTGCGGTCCTCAAGGTGAACTATGCAGTTTCGAGATGAAGATTCGCGCCCATTGCGCTACGTCGGCGCAGTCGCGGTGGGCATGTTGGCGCTGACGATAGGAGCAACCGTGCACGCGGCAAGTTACAAGGCGCCACGCAACGAATTCGGTCAACCGGATTTACAGGGCAATTGGAGCAACGCGACGCTCACGGGTCTCGAGCGCTCACCGCAGTTCGGTACGCGACTGGAGATCACAGAAGAGGAGGCCGCAAAAATCGAAGGTGCGGCAGCTCAGCACGTCGAAGAGAACGCCAAACCGACCGATCCGACTCACGGCATCGAAGATCTGCCGAAGGATTGCGGCTACGGTTTCAGTGGCACGAATTGCGGCTACAACAATTTCTGGGTGGATCGCGGCAATCAAGTGATCCGCATCAACGGCAAGCCACGCAGCTCGATCATCACCGATCCTGAAAACGGTCGCATTCCGGCGATGTTGCCAGAGGCACGTACGCGCTTGATGGCGAAGAACGCCGCGTTCCGCAAAGGCGCAGGCCCGATGGATGGTCCGGAGATCCGTTCGCTCGGCGAGCGTTGCCTGATGTCGTTCGGCTCCAGTGCGGGACCGCCGATGTTGCCGCTCATGTACAACAACACGTACACGATCGTGCAAACGAAAGATGCCGTGATGATCGAAGTGGAAATGGTGCACGACGTGCGCGTCATCCGCTTGGAAGGCAAGCCGCTGCCGAAGGCCGTGGCCAAATGGATGGGTGATTCGATCGGCCGCTGGGAAGGCGAGACGCTCGTCGTCGAGACGACGAACTTCCATCCGCAGCACGGCTTCCGCGGCGCGCAGGAAAACCTGAAAGTTACTGAACGCTTCACGCGCATTTCGCCGGAGCAGATCCTGTATCAATTCACGGTGGAAGATCCGACAACCTTCTCGCAGCCCTTCAGCGGCGAGCTGCCGATGAATCACACGCCGGAGCGGCTCTACGAGTACGCGTGCCACGAGGGCAACTACGCGCTGCCAGGCATTCTCGCGGGTGCTCGTGAAGAAGAGCGTGCGGCCGCCGCCGCAGGCACGCAGGTCAAGCACCGCTCGCTCGAGGAAGACGCCGAAGGCGAATGATCCTTACGCGATCGCGATCGACTGATCCGCAACGGGGCGTGCAAGCGCCCCGTTTGCGTTGGTAGAGAAGGAATCGAGCACGTCTCGTGCCGCCATTCGCGGCGTCGATTCCGCGCCATAAAGCTGATCGAGCCCGAAGTGCTGTAGCAGTTCGACGGCCCGATCGATCTGCGGCTTGCTCACGGCCTTGCGCCAAGCATCGAGCATGCTTTCACCCGTCACGATCGCGCTATGAGCTTTGCTCAATGCCGAGGGGTGCGACATCGATTGCAGCAGGGTTGAACTGAACGGGCGACGCAGGTAGCTCAGCAGCGCGCGCGCTTCGCGCTCCGGCTGCGTGCATAGATCTTCGTAAAAGCACACGTGAATCTCACCGCGAGTGAACTGACACAGCGGCACCCAATTCTCTATGCACCACAGCAGGATGTGACGATCGAAATCATCGCGAGCGGATTCGAGCAACGGGACGAAAGGCTGCAGAAAGTCGGCCACGAGTTCGGGCTGCGATAAGAAATCGTCTAGGTGCGTCTTCCAGCCCATCGCGATCTTGGAGCGCGCCACGGCGCAGGGGTGGCGTAGTAACAGCACGATCGGGATTTCAGGGAAGTGCGCATGCATCCAATGCAGGATCAGATTCGCGCGAATGTCTTTCACCAGCCGACGGCTGACGAAATGCTTCTCGTTGGTCTGATCGATCCACGGATGGCGGATGCGCCCAGCGAGGATGCGGCGCGTGGGTTCGAGAAATGCTGGGTCAGAGTTCGTGGCCCGCAGGTACTGGCGGTAGTTCCAGTGGCTGACGAGCGGGATTTCCCGCGCGTGAAACGGCTCGAACAGCACGCGGTGATCGCGCTCGAAATTGATGATCTCTTCGAGCCAGGTCGTGCCGCTGCGACCGGTCCCCGCGACGAAGACGGTGCTGCGGTAATCACCGCGGTCGATGTACAGACGATTGAGAACCTTGCGTGAAAACGCATCGGTCCAGTGCTTTGCCGTTCGCATCCATGGCTCCTTGTCGACCAACGTCCAAATAAATCGGTCACTGTGGGGAAGCTTAGCTCGCCAGGAATCGCCCGTCAGTTGCGCAAAACGAGCACCACGGTGTCGAATGAGGTGGCGTAAGGGCTCAGGGTGAAGGTTGGATCGCTCGTCACCTCGTCCCCGTCTTCTGGCATAGTTCGCGCCCCTGAATTCCACGTTTCATGTCGACGCGAACGATGCTCCCTTCGATCGAATCCCGTATTGCGACCGAACTGTCGGTCAAGCCCACTCAAGTTGCCGCCGCCGTTGCCCTGATCGATGAAGGCGCGACCGTGCCCTTCATTGCGCGCTACCGCAAAGAAGTGACCGGCGGACTCGATGACGTGCAATTGCGCGCGCTGAGCGAGCGGCTCGTCTATTTGCGAGAACTCGAAGAGCGTCGTGCGACGATTCTGAAGAGCATCGAAGAGCAGAAGAAGCTCACGCCGGAGCTGCGTGCCAGCATCGAAGCGGCCGACAGCAAGCAGCGGCTGGAAGATTTGTATCTGCCGTATAAGCCGAAGCGGCGCACCAAGGCGCAGATCGCTCGCGAAGCGGGTCTGGAGCCGCTAGCCGAAAGCCTGCTTGCCGATTCAACACTCGATCCCCAAACGGAAGCCGCTAAGTTTCTCAAAGAGCCGTTTACGACCGAGCAGGGCGACAACCCCGGCGTACCGGACATCAAGGCGGCGCTCGATGGGGCACGTCAGATCCTGATCGAGAAATTTGCGGAAGATGCCGAACTGATCGGCGCTTTGCGTGCGCATTTGGAAGAGCAGGGTGTGGTCGTCTCGACGGTTGCCGAAGGCAAGGAAGAGGCGGGCGCGAAGTTTCGCGATTACTTCGATTACAAGGAGCCGCTCAGCAAGGTGCCCTCGCATCGCGCGCTGGCGCTGTTTCGCGGTCGCACCGAAGAGATATTGCGACTTGCCTTGAAGCTTCCCGAAGAACTCGAACTGGTCGAGAAAGGCGTAGTCACCCCGAGCTCGTGTGAACTGAAGATCGCGGCGCGATATCGCATCGTCGACCAAGGCCGTCTTGCGGATGCGTGGCTCAAGGATACGGTGCGCTGGACGTGGCAGGTCAAAGTGGCCTGGCAGCTCGAAGCGGATCTGTTCGGTGCGTTGCGTGAGCGCGCCGAAGAAGAGGCGATCCGCGTCTTCGGCTCGAACCTCCACGATCTGTTGCTTGCAGCGCCTGCGGGCGCGCGTGTCACCATGGGACTCGATCCGGGGATTCGCACCGGTGTGAAAGTCGCCGTCGTCGATCGCACCGGCGATGACCCGGGCTGGTTCCGCAGCGGCGATGCC
>CAZIXV010000001.1:0-42442 GCA_964543105.1 uncultured Steroidobacteraceae bacterium | reverse complement strand
GCTGTTTCCGAACGGTTGGGACGAACAGCGCCCGTATCTGCGGGTGACCAAGCAGCCTGCTTGATTACGACGAATTGCCATCATGAGTGAGCTCGCAGCAGCGGTGTCTGCAGACGCGTTGCCGTTCGATCGAGCACTGGCCGATGAGGTACAAAACCTCGTCGGTCGGCTCGATGCCACACAACGTGCCTGGTTGAGCGGTTATCTGCTCGGCACCTTAGGGCAGGCGCCGGCCGCGGCCGCCCCCGCGGGGCAGGCGCGCCCGACGGCGACGATCATCTATGGTTCGCAAAGCGGCAATTGCGAATCGGTGGCGAAGCAGTTGGGGGTCGCGTTGACGGCCGCCGGCGTGAGCAATGTGGCGCTCGATATGCTCGATTGCCGCAAGACGCATCTGGACGAGGCGCAGTATCTGCTCGTCGTCGTCAGCACGCATGGCGAGGGCGATCCGCCCGATGCTGCACGTCCGCTGTATGAGCTATTGCATGGACGCAAGAGCCCCAAGCTCGGGCATTTGAAATTCGCCGTGCTGGCACTCGGCGATTCGAGCTATGAGAAGTTCTGCGAAACCGGACGGCGTTTCGATGCGCAGCTCGAAGCACTCGGTGCACAACGCTTGCAAGATCGCGTCGAATGCGACGTGGATTTCCAGACGCCGGCGGAGAGTTGGATTACCGCGTTGGTCGCGCGGCTCGCGGCCGTGCAAGGCGAAGCCGCGCCGGCAGGCACGGTAACGATGATGCGACCCGTTGCCTCGGTGGCAACGGCATATACGCGCAAGAATCCCTTGCGGGCGCCGGTGCTCGCCAATGTTCGCTTGACGGCACGCAGCTCATCGAAAGATGTGCGGCACATCGAGCTGTCGACCGAGGACGCCGGGATTCATTACGAGCCGGGCGATGCGTTGGGCGTCGTACCGCGCAATCACGAGGCCGATGTGGCTGCGCTGCTCGAGCAACTGCCATTCGATGCCGAAGCTGAAGTCAGCGTGGGCGGTGCGACGACATCCTTGCGCGCGGCGTTGACGGACCATTTCGACATCGGCCCGTTGACGCGCTCACTCGTCGAGCGTTACGCGACGCTGACTCAGCATGCCGAACTGCTCGAACTGATTGCTCCCGACCACGCGGAGCGCTTGGGCGCCATGCTCTATGGCCGTCATCTCATCGATCTGATCGCCGACTATCCGCTACGCGACCACGACGTCGCCGCAATGATGCAGGTATTGCGGCCGCTGGCGCCGCGTTTGTATTCGATTGCATCGAGTCCGCGTGCGACGCCGGATGAGGTCCATCTCACCGTGCGCGTCATCACCTATGAATCGCGCGGCCGTAAGCATCGCGGTGTGGTCTCGGCTGCGCTCGCCGAAGCGACCGATGAGGACGCCCACGTGGCGGTCTATCCGCATCGCAATCCCGCGTTTCGGCTGCCGGCGAATGCCGAGACGCCGATCATCATGATCGGCCCAGGCACCGGTATCGCACCGTTCCGAGCTTTTGTCGCTGAGCGCGAAGCACTCGGCGCGCGCGGTCGCAATTGGTTGTTCTTTGGCGATCGCACGCTGCGCGATGATTTTTTATATCAGACCGATTGGCTCGATTGGCGTAAGCGCGGTCTGTTGCATCGGCTCGATGTGGCGTTCTCGCGCGATGGCGAGCAAAAGGCCTACGTCCAGCACCGCATTCGCGAGCAGGGCGCGGATCTCTACGCCTGGCTGCGCGATGGCGCGCATCTCTACATCTGCGGCGACGCGCAGCAGATGGCGCCCGATGTCGAGGCGGCGCTGCACGACGTGATCCGCACGCACGGCGGCCTCGATACTGATCAAGCGAACGAGTTCCTGCTGGATTTGCAGCGTGAACGGCGTTACCAGAAAGATGTGTACTGATGGATCTCAATCGCAAGAACGATATTTCTCGACCGCTCGATGAGCTGCATTCCAACGAACGGCTGAAACACGAGAGCCGCTTTCTGCGCGGCACGCTGGCCGACAGTCTCATCGATCCGGTGACCGGCAGCATCGCGCCGGACGATGCGTTGCTCACGAAATTTTTCGGCATCTATCAGCAGGACGATCGTGACCTGCGCGAAGAACGACGCTTGGCGCGCCTTGAGCCGCTGTATCAATTCATGGTGCGCGTGCGGCTGCCAGGGGGCGTGTGCACGCCGGCGCAATGGCTGGCGCTCGACGCGCAGGCACGTGCGACAGCCAATGGCGAGCTGCGCCTGACCACCCGGCAGACCTTCCAATTTCACGGGGTTCGCAAACACAATCTGCCGCGCCACATTCGCGGTATCGCCGCAGCAGGGCTCGATACGATCGCGGCGTGCGGCGATGACAATCGCAATGTCATCTGCACGGCCAATCCATTGTTGTCGGCGGCGCACGCCGAAGCGACCGCGACTGCAAAGCGCGTCAGCGAGCATTTGATGCCGCGCACCGGTGCGTATCGCGAACTGTTATTGCAACAAGCTGCGAGCGAACCGCCGCCTGTGCAGGAGGAGCCGCTCTACGGGCCGACGTACTTACCGCGCAAGTTCAAGATAGCGATTGCCGTACCGCCCTCGAACGACATCGACGTCTACGCGCATGATCTCGGTTTCATTGCGATCGTCGAGAACGGTGCGATCGTGGGCTACAACGTGCTCGTCGGCGGCGGCATGGGCATGACGCACAAGATTCCAGCGACCTTTCCGCGGCTGAGCACGCTGGCAGGGTTTTGCTTGGCCGAGGACATCATCGAGGTCGCTGAGCAGACGATGTGCATTCAGCGTGATTTCGGCGATCGGCGCGACCGCGCTCACGCGCGCTTCAAGTACACGATCGACGATCGCGGGGTTGAATGGTTCAGAGAGGAACTGGCGCGCCGCTGCGGCAAGCCGCTCGAGCCGGCACGCGCATTCGAATTCACATCGAACGGGGACCCCGATGGCTGGCATCGCGGCGAGGATGGCCACTGGCATTACACGCTGCTGATCCAGAACGGCCGCGTGAACGACACGCCCGAGCGCTCGCTCATGACGGCGCTGCGTGAAATTGCCGAGCGTCACACCGGCGTGTTCGCGCTCACAACGAATCAAAATCTCACGATTGCTGGAGTTGCCGAGCAAGACAAGGCGGCTATCGAGGCGATCCTGCGCGCTCACCAGGTCAAGCCAGGCGCCCAGGCCAGCCCCCTTGCGCGCAATGCGATGGCGTGTGTGGCATTGCCGACTTGCGCGCTGGCGATGGCCGAAAGCGAACGCTATCTGCCGTCGCTCGTCGATAAGCTTGACGCGCTCGCCAGTGAAACGGGCATTGCCGAGGTGCCGATCACGATCCGCATGAGCGGGTGTCCGAATGGCTGTTCGCGGCCGTTTCTTGCAGAGATCGGCTTCGTGGGGAAAGCGCCCGGCAAATACAACCTCTACATCGGCGGCAGCCCGCGCGGTGAGCGCTTGAATGTGCTTTATCGAGAAAATATCGGCGAGGAGCAGATCCTGACCGTGCTCAAGGCACTCTTCGAGCGTTTTGGTCAAGAACGAATCGAAGGCGAGGCCTTTGGCGATTTCGTGCTACGTATCGAAGCCGTCGCCCCCATGCTCGAGGGTCGTAATTTTCAGCTTGTCGCGAAGACCGCCTGACGCTGCGTCGGCTGCTGGCGCAGCGTGAACGAGGGGCGAGCGGCGATCAGGTCGCAGATCGCTCGCGCAGATGCCCGCCGAACCTTGAAAAGAACTGCCGACGCGCTATAAGGAGCACATGGCGCGCGCGATCGACACCTCGTCTCAGCATCCTAGACGGCACTGCAGGGTGCTTCGCCGTCGCAACCGCGCCTCTCACACCACCTCGGGCAATACGGCCTGGCTTTCCTAAGCGGCCGGTCCTACGGCTTTGCCGTAACGGACACTCCGCATCGGGCCGGCCTCAACATCGGCTTTGCTTCCTCCAAGCAGATTTGGGGCTGGCAGCATTGCACGTTGAATGTGCCTTCGAGGATTACGGGAGATTGATGGTTATGCAGCGAGACTTCGCCATCGAGTGCAAGTGTTCGCATCGCGGCGAACGCTTTCAGCTTGCCTTCGCGCAAGCAGCGATGGAAATCGTACCCAAAGACGAATCGACGGCCTTCGAGCCGAGTAGAAACGGACTCACCTTGCTTGCCGAAACCGAGCTATCGCTCGAGCGGCCGCTTGCGCGACTGCGGGAAGTGTATGGCGAGGAATTGCAGGTCGACTCGCCGCTCGTGCGCTATAGAAAAGGCAAACACCTGGAAGAGCCGTACATGGGGGTGCGTGTGCTGTGCAGTCCGCAGCAATTCGAGCCGGTCCGACGCGACTTGCTGACCCGCCGCGCCAATTTATTGGATACCGAGGTCAACGCACGTTTCGGTGTCATTCGCGCTGAGGCGCCGCTCGCGTTGCTCGTCGGCTATCCGGCGAAGTTCGATGAGCTCACGCAATGTCGCGGGCAATTGGCGATGTGGCTCAGCCATTTCGCACCCGTGGAAGAAGATCCGCCGGGCGGCAACGCGGCTTGAACTCGTCACGCTTTGGGAAATAGCTCCCGCGCCTTGCTATGAATCGCAGCGACGGCCGGATGCCGAATCTTGCGTTCCATCGAAATCGCGTAGAACTCGGCGCGCACTTTGCGGATCGGGCCCAATACTTCCAGATTGCTTTCACGGCGAAACTGCTCGATCAGGACATCGGGCACCGGCGCGACCCCGCGCGCTGCACGAGCAAATTCGCGTAGCAACGCGAAGTCCTCGAACTCTCCGATGATGAGCGGACGTACATTGTGGCGATCGAGCCATTGATCGAGCGAACGGCGGATGGCCGTATCGCGCGTTGGCAGCAGCAGCGGCGCGCCATTCAACGAACGCGGAAACTCCTTGCGCAAGCCTCGCGCCAGCGAGGGTGCGGCCATCCACGATGCATTCGATGTACCCAGCGGGTGGTTATAAGCCTGCATGCGCAGGCTGGGTGTCACCGGAGAATCCGATAACACCACATCTAGCTCGTGAACTTGCAGTGAGGTGAGCAACTGTTCGAGCGTTCCTTCGTGACACACCAGCTGCACGGCGAATTCGAGAGAGAGCGCGGATTCCATCAAGCGGTGGGCGATCTCTTTCGGGACCACATCATCGATACCGACGGCGAGTCGCAAGGGCCGACTCGTGGGCCGCTGTGCGACTGCGTTCAATAAGTCTCCGCCGAGGCTAAAGATCTCGTCCGCGTAGCGATAAACGAGCCGGCCCATTTCGCTTGGGACCAAACGCCGGCCCGCTTTCACCAGCAGCTTTTCGCCGATACGTTCCTCGAACGTGCGCAATTGCGCACTGACGGTGGGCGGTGCCAGATGCAGCTCGGCGCAGGCTTTCGTGAGGCTGCCGGTGCGCACGACCGCCCAGAAATACAGCAAATGCTGATAGTTGAGTCGCGGAATGGGCAGCGCCATGTCCTTTCGCCTTTGTCTAACCATTGTGGCGGAGAATTCTAATGGATCTAAATCAGCAGCCTCGCTAATAAGGAGTCAGGAGAGCGCGCGAATCGAATTGGTGTTTTCTGTCTCGAATGACGGCGTCGCGTGCGTCGAGGCGGTGCAACAACTGATAACCAATCGCGCTGCAAGGGCCCCATTGCCGCTGGAGGATTGGCGTATGCGTAAGAGACTCTTGTGTGTCACCGACTTGGGGAAGCGCTCTGACGATGCCGTCGCGCGCGCCGTCATGACCGCGCGCGCACTGGATGCCGAAGTGCAATTCGTCCACGCCGTCAGCGATTCTTACGCCGGGCGCGTATTGCGCATGAAGGTCAATCGCGCCCATGCGCGACTGCTCTCGCTCGCCGAACGCGCAATGAGACACGCCGCCGAGTTGGCGAGCGTGACCGTGCGGATCGGTAAACCGCTTAGCGCCATTACTGAAGCGGCGCGCGACTGGGCGCCGGATCTCATCGTCATGGCTGCGCCGCGCCGCAGTCGGCTGGATTATCTGCTCGGTACAACGGCAGAGCGCGTGATCCGCGCGACGCAACGGCCGGTGTTGATCGTGAGTCAGCCCGCGGCCATTCCGTATGACAACGTGGTGCTCGCGTCCGATCTCACCTCGACGACGCAACAGGTCGCAAAGACCGCCGTTTCGATGGGCATGCTCGATGAGGCCCGGGCCTGGGTGGTCCACGGATTCATGCCGCCGCCTGAAGGCATGATCGCGCGCGACGCGCAGGAATCGTGGCGACACGATGCAGCCGACCGAGCCTTTCGCGAGCGCATGCATCGCGAGTTGCTGGAGGATCTCGTTGCCGTAGGCGTGGATTTGAAACGCGTCCATGTCACCGCTCAACCTGCCACGCCGTTCACTGCCATCCGCTCTACGCTGCAGTCGACGAACTCTGATCTGCTCGTGATCGGCACGAGTAGATGGTTGACATTGAAACGGTTGCTCTTCGGTAGCGTTGCCGATGAAGTGTTTCGCAATGTGCGCTGCGATGTGCTCGCGGTATCTCCGGCCTGCGCTGAGACCGAGAAGCTGGCCGCGTAAGATCGGTGATGAGGTGACGGGGTGGCGCGCTGGCGAAGGTGCGTGTCAGCGTCGTCGGCCCCGTCACCTCGGAGCGGAGGCGCTACTGTGCAGACTCGTTACGCCGCAAATAAAGATAGACGTACGCGGTGACGAGCATCATGCATACCCCACCTGCGAGCGCAATCGCGCACAGTGCCGTCAGGATCGTGAAAACCGTCGACATGGGGGCCAGCGATGACTTGGCCGCTGCATCCATGCCATTCATCAAAGCCAGCACGAATGTCGAAGTGACCGCCCAGCGCATCAAATAGGCGGGTAGATACACGCGCATCGAGCGATTGTGGCGATAGGCGGCGGCGCGAACGAAGCGATCGCCGCGACCGGCGTGCCGAAACAGCCAGAACGGCCAGAAGAACCTGAACAGGACGAGCGACAGCGGCATGTCGTCATAGGTGGATGTGGCCGTTACGGAGGCGTGCTGCGTCATGCCGTGCACCATCGTCGAAAAAACGCGGACCGGTTTCAAAGACTCACGTAGTCATATGAGTGGCCCGGCGCTTGGGTTCCACGCGTGAGACTGCACGACACCTCTAAATCAGAGCACGATCGTCCCGCGTCCGAGTTCGACAACTTCGCCGCTGACGTGAATCTGCCGCTGCGCATCGACGTGGAGGTACAGCGTCGAGGGGCGTTGTACGTATTCGCCTTGTGAAATCTCGTAGGTGAGGGGCAGCGCCGCTTCACCGGCGAGAAACCAGCCGCCCAAGTTGGCGCACGCCGAGCCTGTCGCCGGATCCTCCAGCATCGCGCCGCCCACGGGGAAGAAGAATCGCGCTGATAACTTGCCGGGCGCGGCATGTGCGAACACGTAGGCCATACAATGGCCATCGACACTGAGTTCACGTGCGGCCAGTTTCGCGTCCGGCCGCGCGCGCTGTACCGCATCAAGACTGGTCAACGGCACGATGAGCTGTTCCTTGCCAGCGTTGACCCATAGCGGGCGGGCGTCGATGTCCTGTTCATTCAAGCCGAGCGCCTCGGCCAGTTGAGCTGCAGACGAGTGCGGTTCACGCCAAGTCGGTGGATTGGCTTGCAAGGTCCAGCGTGCGCCGTTCGACGTCACCGGGATGAGTCCGGCATGCATCTCGAGTGTGAGATTCGAGCCACCGAGGCCGAGTGCATGACAGACGAATGCCGTGCCGAGCGTGGGATGGCCCGCAAAGGGCATTTCGTAACTGGGAGTGAAGATTCGAACTTTCGCATCCGCGCGTGTCGAGCGCAGCACGAAGGTCGTCTCGGAAAGATTGAACTGGCGCGCCAAGGCTTGCATGGTCTCGGTGTCGAGCGCATCGGCATGCTCGAACACGCACAACGGATTGCCGGTGAGCGCGCCAGCGTCGCGCGTGAAGACATTGACGATGCGGTATGAATAAGTAGCCATCTTCAAATCATCATTGGCTCGAGCTGCGTCTCAACGAGTTGCTGCGCTTGCGTCCAATCGATCTGCTCGAGCGTCTGCGCCGATGCGGTCAGCGCGCCCAGAATCTCGCTTTGGATGCGTCCGCGTTCGAGCGCGACGGCGTACGGGATGCGCTCGTGAAACATGACCATCGAATAGCGCGGTACGAAGCGATCCGGAAAGCGGCGCTCCAGTTCGAGCGATAGCGCCTTCTGTAATTGGAACGTCGGATCACGCACGGTGTCGCGCATTTCCAGATAGTTCTCGAGCGCCATCTGGGCGATCGCATTGGTATTCGGGCGTCGCAGCTGTTCGAAGGTCGCAAACGCCTGCGCAAGATCCGGCTCGCGCGCCAACAGGGTCGCAAGTTGCGCGCAATCTTCGAAGGCGCAGTTCATGCCTTGCCCGTGAAAGGGCGTGATCGCATGCGCCGCATCGCCGAGCAGCAGCAAAGAGTCTTCGACCGCCCAGCGCGCGCAGCGCACCGTGCCCATCACGCCGATTGGGCGCGCCGCAAATTCTGTCTCGATGTCCGGCATGAGCGCCAGCGCATCGGAAAAGTGTCGGGAGAAAAACGCGCGGATGCGTTGCGCAGTGGTGAGAGTCGCAAAGCTGTCCTCGCCTTCGTGCGGTGCGAACAGGGTCGCGGTGAAGCTGCCGTCGGTGTTCGGCAAAGCAATCAACATGAAGCCGCCACGCGGCCAGATGTGCAGCGCATGCCGTTCGATGCGGTGCGCACCGCTAGCGGCTGGCGGAATCGTGAGTTCCTTGTAGCCGTGTGCGAGCAGATCTTCGCTATGCGGGACGTCGAAATACTTCACCAGCGCATGCCGCAAGTGCGAGCCTGCGCCATCAGTGCCAATGACGCGATGCAGGTCGATGCTGACTGTATCGTTGCCAGTGCGCTGCAAATGCACTTTGCGGGTCGTGAAGTCCGCACCGGTCACTGCATGTTGAAAACAGATCTCGACACCGAGACGTCGTGCGGCGTCGAGCAGCAAGCGGTTCAGTCCTGGTCGAGAAACTGAATAGATGACCTCGCTGGCATCCTTGCCGTAGGGCAAGAGCGTTTGCGCGCCGTTCGGGTCATGCAGCATGCGCCCGGGCATCGCGATCAAGAGCTGCTCGACCTCCGACATGACGCCGGCCATTTCGAGCGCCTGTATGCCGCGCGCGGCAAGCGCCATGTTGATCGAACGTCCGGCGGGCACGGGCTCGCTGCGCATATCGGCCAGTCGCTCGAACAGCCGCACGCGCATGCCTTGGCGGGCCAGCAAGATCGCCAGCAGGCTGCCGGCGAGGCCCGCGCCACAAATCGTTACGCCTTGAGGATCGAAGGATTGGGTCATTGCGGTTTGATCAAGTCACTCAGCGCGTTGGCGAACTCCCATACCTCCACGAATGTGTTGTAGAGGGGTACGGGCGCGACGCGAATCACATCGGGTTCACGCCAATCGCAAATGAAGCCTTGCTCGGTAAGTTGCGCGTGAATTGCGCGTGCCGCATCTGCCGCGCAGTGCAGGCGCAACGAGAGCTGGCATCCACGCTCCTCAGGATTTTGCGGCGTCAGGATCGTCAAGTGATCGCCGGCCTGCGCGTGCAGCAATGTGGCGAGGTAGTTCGTCAATGCGAGCGATTTTTCGCGCAAACGTTCCCGGCCCGCGGCTTGGAACACGTCCAGCGAGGCGAGTAGCGGAGCCAGTGCAAGAATCGGCGGATTGGAGAGTTGCCAGCCTTCCGCGCCAGCGAGCGGTTTGAACGTGGGCGGCATCGCGAAGCGCGATTGTTTGTCGTGGCCCCACCAGCCAGCCAGACGTATGAGGTTACTGTGTGCGTGTCGCTCGTGTACGAAAGCACCGCCGATCGCGCCGGGACCGCTGTTCAAATACTTGTAGCTACACCACACGGCGAAATCGACATCCCAGTCGTGCAACTCGAGCGGCGTGTTGCCAATGGCGTGTGCCAGGTCGTAACCGGCGCTCGCGCCGACGCGATGCGCCGCCCGGGTGATTGCTTGAATATCGAAGCTTTGGCCGGTGAGGTACTGCACGCCCGGCAGCAGCACGGTAGCGAGTTGCGCGCCTTCGCGTTCGATGCGTTCGCAGATGTCCTCGGTGCGCAGCAGCATTTCGTTCTCACGCGGTGAAATCAAGACGAGTGCGTCCGCTGGATCGAGCTGGTGATGGCGCAACTGTGATTCGATCGCATAGCGATCCGAAGAAAATGCGTACGCCTCCATGAGGATCTTGCGCCGCTCGCCCGCAGGCCGATAAAAGCTGGTGAGCATCAAATGCAGATTGGCGGTGAGCGAGTTCATCGCGACGACTTCAAGGGCGCGCGCACCCGTGAGCTGGGCGAGACCTTCCGTCGCTCGTTCGTGATAGGACACCCACGGGCGTTGCGCTGCGAAGTGGCCATCGACACCGAGCCGCGCCCACGCATCCAATTCTTCGTTCACGAGTTGCGCGGCGCGCTTCGGCGCAAGTCCCAGTGAATGCCCACACAGATACACTGCTGCACCGCCGCCGCTACGTTGCGGAATACGAAACGAGCTGCGGAACTCCGCCAATGCGTCCTGCGCATCGAATGCCAAGGCCTCAGCGCGAGTCAATGCGTTCATAGTGGGATGAGAGGTAAGAGCAGAGGGCGGCTTGGCGCAGCGTCTGCGACGAAGGGCGCAAGCTGCAGATTCAACACATACCAGCCATCGGCAATGTCATTGGCGATGTACGCGAGTTCGGTGACGGTGGCGAAGGGCCGGCGCGCTTGCCCGGCATCGGTAACACCTGACGGCAAACCAAAGAAGGTGCGGTGTGCGCTCAGTCGGCCTTCATCGTCGGCGCGGTCGATCGATGGCAGGTCGACGATCAGATGCTCGATGCCGAGCGCCACGAGATATTCCATGCATTCCCGGGTGAAATACGCGGCGGGGTACTCGGGCCCGTACTGGCGATGTTGTTTCGCTACGTCGTTCGGTAGCGAACGCACGATCAATGCGCGCGCGCCATCGAGCGGCGCATCATTCAGCGCATGTTCGATCGATGCCCGCGTAATGAGCTGATCCCCCGAGCGCGGTGCGGGATCCGAAGTCTCGCGCGTGGCGTGTGTGCTCCGCGGCGCAACGGTAACGACGCGGGCGATCATGAAGGCGGGCACGGCGACGTCGCGGATCGCGACGAGATCGGAGGTGAGGTGTCCAACGCATTCCGTATGTGTGCCATTGCAATGCGGTGTCAGGGTGTACGTCGCGCAGTTGCAACTCCCACCCTTGCGAACCTCGCCGACGAAGCTCCCGGCGCTCAATGCGCTCGCCGCTGCGATCGGCGCGCCGAAGAAATTCGGTTGCGGCGCATCGAAGGCGAGCGGAATCGATAAGTCATGCGCATTACTCACGTCCGCGCGCCACGAGCGGTCGTGCAGTGTGACGTGCAGTTCGAGCGGATTCATAGCGCTCATGGCAACGTGCCTGATTGCCTCAGCGCGGCGGCGCAACGGCGCCGCATGCGGTGCAGGTGCGGTTTTCGATCGAGCCGTAGAAGCGATCGAAAACAGGCGGCAATTGCGCAACGATGTCAGTGACTTCCAGATACTCCTGATAGAGCGGATGGTTGCACTGCTCGCAATACCACAGGAAACCATCTTGCTCGCCGTCCCGCCGTTGCCGTTCGATCACGAGCCCCACGGTATTCGCATAACGTTGCGGCGAATGCGGTACATGCGCCGGTAGCAGCAGGATCTCACCTTCCTTGATCGGAATGTCGACACGCTCGCCGTCCTGAATGGTCTTGAGCAGCATGTCGCCTTCGAGTTGATAGAAGAATTCTTCGCCGGGGTCGTCGTGGTAGTCGGTCCGCGAATTCGGCCCGCCCACCACCATGATGATGAATTCGGATTCGCGAAAGACCTGTCGATTGCAGACCGGCGGTTTCAAGAATTCGCGATGGTCATCGATCCAGCGGCGGAAGTTGAAGGCTTGCAAGGCTTTCATGATGTCTCCCGTTGGTGCGGTGCGAGTATAGCCCTGCGAACACGCGTCGCAGCAGCGTCCTCGAGCGCTTATTGCAATCGGTGCTCGAGGGCAGACAATGCCCGGGTCGTAGTCGCAAGCTTTCAAGCTCCAAGTCGCAAGAGATGCCAATGAATCGAGTGATCAATGCGCTCGCGATCGGTCTCACATGCCTCGCAACGCTGCACGCGAGCGCCGCGGCGGAAACGGCTGAATCGGCTGAGCCGGTACAAGCCGTATGGCTGGAGCAGGAAATCGATTTCTATTTCCAGAGCTTCACGACGTTCTATTCGTGCACGAGCTTGGAAGCGAAGGTCAGGCGCATTCTGGACGCAATAGGCGCTCGCGATATTCGGCTGCGGACGCGCGGCTGCATCGCGCCACACGAAATCGCCCGACTGCCATCACTGCGAATCAGCCTCACCAGCGCCGTCGAAGCGACGCCTGAAGCGCTGGCGGAACTGGAAAAGACTCGCAGCAAACGCGAGCTCATCGCCCGCGCGCGCGGCGATGCAAGCCAGGCGCAGCGTGACGAAGAACAATTTCTCGCGCAGTGGCAAAGCGTTTCACTTGGCCGCGGCAGACTTCATCTCGATCCAGGCGATTGCGAGTTGCTCGAGCAGCTCAAGAAGAACGTGTTCCCGGAACTGGGCGTTCGCATCGTCGAGGACAATATGCGCTGCACACCGAGTCAGCCGTCGATGGCGCAGCCACGGCTCGTCGTTGCTGCATTGATGCCGATGCCGACGGCAGATGACGCGCCTTAATCCGGATTGAGCCCGGACGAACTACATGCGATGCAGACCGGCGCTGCGCGCTGATCCAGCCGGATCGCGCACAGCGATGCGCCCCAGACGCAGCCGGTGTCGATGCTGGTTACACCGTCGCCCTCGTAGTAGCCGAGCGCCGACCAGTGCCCGCAGACGATATTGAGTTCGCGCGTGCGGCGATTTTCCGCACGAAACCACGGCACCAGTTCCGGCGGCGCAGCCTCGAGCGTGCCCTTGTAGTTCAAGGCAAGCCGACCGTCGCGATGGACGAAGCGCAGCCGCGTCAAACAATTCGTGATGAAACGCAGGCGCGCGACGCCGTGCAGGTCGTCCGACCAGCGATCCGGCTGATCACCGTACATTCCAGTGAACAACTCGCGCGCGCCCGCATCGTCGCGCAGTGCCTGCTCGACTTCGGCGGCGCAAGCACGGGCTTGCGCAAAATCCCATTCAGGTGGCAGCCCGGCATGGATCATGGTGTAGCCGAGTGCGGCGTCGTGATGCAGCAGCGGCTGTCGACGCAGCCAGTCGAGCAACTCATCGCGATCCGGCGCTGCCAGAATGTCATCGAGCGTGTCTTTTGCTTTCGGCTTGCGCGTCTGCGTCAACGCCGTCGCGAGCAAGTGCAGATCGTGATTGCCGAGCACTGTCGTCACCGCGTCACCGAGCGTGCGCACGAGCCTCAGCACATCGAGCGAACGCGGCCCACGATTCACGAGATCGCCGACCAGCCATAAACGATCACGCGCTCGATCGAAGTCGAGCTTTTCCAGCAACGCTTCGAACTCGTCGCAACAACCTTGGATATCGCCGATGGCGTAGGTGGGCATGGGTCAGGGGCTACGGGCTACGGGTTACGGTCGGAAGGCTGCAGGCTACGAGGCCAGAGGCTACAGGCTACAGCCAGAGGAGGAGGTGAGTGGTGATAGATCGTAAGGGCTGCTGGGCAATTCATCGTTCCCTTCTGGCCGTAACCCGTGGCCCGCAACCCGTTGCCCGTTATCAGTGCAGCAAGCCTGGCATCGCCAGTGTGAACGGGGTGATGGGGGCGTCGAAGTGTTCGCCGTCGTCGGCGAGCATCTGATAGCTGCCTTGCATCGCGCCGACGGGGGTTTCGATGACGGCGGCGCTCGAGTAACGGAAGCCTTGGCCGGGGAGAAGGTAGGGCTGTTCGCCGACGACGCCTTCACCGCGTACTTCTTTCACTTTGCCATTGGCGTCGGTGATGACCCAGTGACGCGTGAGCAGGCGTGCGGGCACCTTGCCTTCGTTGCGGATCGTGATGGTGTACGAGAAAACGTAATGGCTTTCTTCCGGTTTGGATTGTTCGCCCAGGTAGTTGGCGCTCACATCGACGCGGATCTTGTGTGGAAGCGATGCTGTCATAGTGTTCGGTGTCGTGAACCGCGCGCGATCTTACCAGTAGCAGGGCGCGATGCGGCCCCGCTGCGAGAGCGCATTGGCGACGTCCCGACTCAAGCTGGTTAGTGCAAGCGCACCGCGAGCACGTCGCAGGGCGCGGCGTGCAGAATCGTGTCTTCGGTGAAATTGAGCAGAATGGCGAGCCCGTGACGTTCGCGACTGCCGAGTACGATCAAGTCGCAACCCATACGTTGCGCGGCGCGAATGATTTCCGCTTTGATGCTGCCGGTCTCGACCAGTTGCTCGCAATGTTCCAGGCCGATCTGCTGCGCCAATTCGGCCAGTTTCTTGCGTGCGCGATCGACGAGTTCGCTTTCGATCTGGACGGTGGGTAGCAACGCTTCGCCCATGGGCTCGACCGGAACGTATTCGACGACGTGCAACAAGGTGATTTCGGCATCGCCGGCGAAAGACTTTGCGCGTCGGCCGATGACTTGGCTGTCATCTGATAGATCGACGACCAGCAGAATCTTCTTATAGCTCGACATCGCCTGTTCTCCGCTCGGCTACCCCGCGCGATTATCGTCATCCCTGTCGCTCTTTGTACACAGGCCATCTGCCAGCTGCTCGGCGAGCGCCGCAAACCCCGCTGGCGAGATCGTTTCCGCGCGCGCGCCAGGATCGACGCCGGCTGCGCAGATCGCCGCTTCCGATAACAGCGACTTCAAAGAATTGCGTAGGGTCTTGCGCCGCTGCGAAAACGCAGCGGCGACGATGCTCGAGAATTTGCGCAGGTCGCCGAGTTCGAAGGGCGGCTGCGCATGCGGGATGAGCCGCACAAACGTCGAATCGACTCGCGGCGGCGGTTTGAACGCACCCGGTCCGATATCGAACAGCGGTTGTACTTTCAGCCAGGGCGCGAGCATGACCGATAGGCGTCCATAGGCCTCGTCGCGAGCCTGCGCCGCCATGCGCTCGACGACTTCCTTTTGCAGCATGAAGTGCATATCGATAAACAACTCGCGCTGCTCGATGAGCCGGAAAAGCAAAGGTGTGGAGATGTTGTAGGGCAGGTTGCCCACGAGCCGGATCCGTTCTTCGCCGGCAAGTTGCGCGAAATCGAAGTCGAGCACATCCGCTTCGTGAATTTTCAATGTGCCGCGGCTTGCTGCTTGATCACGCAGATGACGGATCGCATCGCGGTCGATTTCCACCGCATCGAGTTCGCCGATGCGATCGAGCAATGGCAGAGTGATCGCACCGAGACCTGGGCCGATCTCGACGAGCCGCTCGCCGGGAGAGGGCGCGATCGCCGCGATGATGTTCTCGATCACGCCGCGCTCATGCAGAAAGTGCTGACCAAAACGTTTACGGGCGCGATGCATTGCGAGTAGCGATTAGCGGACGGCAGTTAGCGGTTGGGCAGCGACTCAGGCGCGGCGTCCAGCGGAGTGTGCGAGTTGAAGCGCCAGATCGACCGCTGCGATCAGGCTGCCCGCATCGGCTTTGCCGGTGCCCGCGAGTTCGAGCGCCGTGCCGTGATCAACGGAGGTGCGCACGATCGGCAGTCCGAGTGTCACATTCACGGCATGGCCGAAGCCGGCGTACTTCAATACCGGCAAGCCTTGATCGTGAAACATGGCGAGTACGGCGTCGGCCTGCGCGAGCATGCGCGGCGTGAAGGCCGTATCGGCAGGCGCAGGGCCGATGAGTTGCACGCCTTCGCGACGCAAGGAGTCGAGCGAGGGAATGATCGTGTCGATCTCTTCGCGGCCGAGATGCCCGGATTCGCCCGCATGTGGATTCAAGCCACACACCAGGATGCGTGGGGCCGGGATGCCAAATTTCGTACGCAGATCGGTATCGAGAATGCGGATCACATCGCGCAGCAGCTGCTGCGTGATCGCGCGGCTGACCTCGCTCAAGGGCAAATGCGTGGTGGCGAGCGCCACGCGCAACGTGTCCGCTGCCAACAGCATCACCGGCAATGGGGCGCCTGTGCGCTCGGCGAGATATTCCGTGTGCCCGGAAAATCGTACCCCGCTGTCGCTGATCACGCTCTTTTGCACCGGCGCGGTCACGACCGCCGCGAACTCGCCGCTGACGCAGCCGTCGATGGCGCGATCCAGCAGGTTCAGAACGTACCGTGCATTGGCGCGGTCGAGTTTGCCTGCGACCGATGGGGCGATCGTTGGGATGTCTAAGACGGGCAGCGTGCCGGCGTCGTGGGGGCGAATCGGCGCTGAAGGGTCATAGCGACGAAACGTGAGCGCAGCGTTTAGCGCGCGGGCGCGCTCCACGAATAAATCGTGATCGCCCGCGAACACCAATTCGCAATCCCAGACCCGCTGGGCAATCGCGATGCACAGATCCGGACCGATACCCGCAGGCTCGCCGGAAGTGACGATGAGGCGGGGCGGGGTCATGCGTGCGGTAAGACGGCAGATGCCGTCTTACATGCGGTACTCGACGAACGCCTCATCGCGCAAACGTCGCAGCCACAATTCGGTTTCTTCTTCCGCCTTGGATTCACGCAGCTGCGCGAAAACCTGCTGGCGCAATTTGTCTTGAGTGATGTCGTGTACGCGACGGCCGAGCACTTGCACGATGTGCCAGCCGAATTGCGTCTGGAACGGCTGACTGATTTCGTTTTCTTCCAAGGCTTCGATTTGACGTTCGAATTCCGGTACGAAAGTGCCGGGGCCGGCCCAACCCAGATCACCGCCCTGCGGTGCCGAGCCCGGATCGTTCGACGTCACCGCAGCGATGGCGCCGAAGTCTTCTCCGTCTTCGATGATGCGCCGGCGAATGTCGGCAAGCTTCTGTTGCACGGTCTGGTCATCTTCGAGTTCGTTCGTGCGCAGCAGAATGTGTCGCGCATGAACCTGCGACTGCACGGCCTGTTGCAATCCGCCGCGTACCTCATTCAAGCGAAACAGGTGAAAGCCGCTGGGGGTACGCACCGGATCGGACACATCGCCCGGCTGCATCCCTGGAATCAGGTCGCTGATGATCGACGGCAGCTGCGAGCCATTGCGCCAGCCGAGCGATCCGCCTTCGATGTTTGTCGAGCTCTCGGAATAGGTGACGGCGAGCTGCGCGAAGTCCTGGCCTGCCTTGGCCTTTTCCCACACTTCGCGGGCGCGCGCTTCACGCGCCTCGATCTGTTCGGGCGATGCCGTGACCGGAACCGAGATCAAGATATGGGAGACGTTGTACTCGCTGTTCATATCTGGCGTGTTCTGATAGCGCGCCATGGCTTGTTCGAGTTCGCGGGGAGAGATATTGATGCGTCCGAGGACGTCACGCTGCCGCAGCAATTGCAGCGTGAGCTGCTTACGAATCTCTTCGCGATAGCTGCGGTAGTCGATGCCTTGCGCTTCGAGTTGGCGAGGCAAATCGGCGAAGCTCATGCCGTTGCGTTCGGCCACATCCGCCAGCGCGCCATTCAGCATGTCATCCGACACTTGGATGCCGAGGCGATCGGCGCGCTGCATCTGAATTTCTTCGATGACGAGACGTTCCAGAATCTGCCGGCGCAATACGTTGCGCGGCGGCAGTTCGGTGTTCTGTTGGCGCAGACGCGCAATGATCTCTTCGGTTTGTTCGTCCAGTTCGCTCGTCAACACGATGCCATCGTTGACGACCGCAGCGATGCGATCGAGTAACACGCCGCTCGAGGACAGCTCCCGCGTCTGCGCCGTCACGATCGTGGGCAGCAGTGCAAAGCTCAAGAGAAGCGAAGCAAGACGCGCAAATTTCATGCAATGGGTCGCCTGACAAGAAGAGAAAATGCTTTTCGCCACAAACTCAACGAGTTGCGGACGACTCAGGTGGGCTCAGGGAGTATCCCCGAATCGAACGCTCCAGAAAAGCATCCGCGTCGGTTCCGACATTGGATAGGCCGTTGAGTTCAAGCTGCAGCAGGATGCTCGTATCCATATCGCCGTCGCGGTTGCTCACGTAACGGCGCCCGACGAGTCGCAATTTCCAGCAGCAAGATCGGTATTCGAGACCGGCGAATTGATCGAGCGCCTGCTCATCTTCGAGCGAATACACCATCCGCGCGTAGGCGCTCCAGCGCTCGCCGATGGGCCAGGCGACCGAACCGTCGAGCTGCTCGAGATCGCCCCGGCGCATCGTCAGCTGAGAGGGGGAAGGCATCGGCTCTGCCGGCTGTGTCGGAGCGCCGGGTTGCGTTGGATCGCCCGGTGGAGAGGGCGGCGCGAGGGGGTCGAGGTTCGTTTCGAAAATGCCGCGGCGAAACCGGTAGCCCAGGTTTACGACGCGATCATGACTGGGACGATATTGGATCTGGATGTCACCACGCTCGGAGTGCTGGTCGCTCGGATCCCACTGAACACCCATGCGGATGTTCCAGTTCTGATAAGCGGTGAGATCGAGCTCCGCAATGAAGTCCGAGGTTTCGGTGTCATCGAAGACTTCGCCCGGCAAGGTGACACGCGGGGTTCGGAAGTAATAGGCCTGGCCGATTGTCGCAGAAATGAATTGCTTGCCAGTGCGCGAATCGAGCAGTCGTGAGGTCACGCCTACGCTCAATTGATTGGCGTCGCTCAAGCGGTCGCCGCCGACATAGCGGTTGTTGCGAAACAGCCGGACCAGATTCAGATCGGCGACTGTCGTGTCGAACACCGGTAGGTCGGTCTGGTCTCGATAGGGCACGTAGAGATACATGAAGCGCGGTTCGAGCGTCTGCAGTCGCTGGTCGCGCGAACCGGTCGTGCGCTCGAAGCTCATGCCGCCATCGACGCTGAAAATTGGCGCAGAGCGCGACGGAGAATCCGGCCCCTCAACATCGTGGAGCTTGTAGGCGGTGTAGCGCCATGCCGCTGCGGGCTCGAGATAAATGCCGGCGCCGCGCAATGGCATGCGCACCTGTGGCGCGACGTCGAGGCGGGCGCCGCTTTGCAGGATGCCCGGGTCATCCAACACGCGGTCGAAATTCGCCAATTCGCCATCGAGCGAGAATTCCAGACCGTAGGGTTGCTGCGGCAATGAGCCGCGCACGCCGATCTGCGGCAACAATGTGAGCGGCCGGCTGCGCTCGGGAATGGCGGCGTCGATCGTTTGAAAATTCTGCGCCCGCGCGTACACCAGCCAATTGCGAGTCAAATAGGAGAGCTGCGCGCTGCGCGTCAGGTACATCACGCTCGTGCCTGCAGGTCCCTGGCCGAAATCCTCGAACCATTGATCGTCGCTCGCGTTGGCGCCTTCCAGATCGAGACGCAAGGAGTTCGTGAAGTCGGTCTGATTGATAAACCGGAATAGCGTGCGCGAGCCGCCGTCGCGCTGGCGATCGTTCGGCAGGTACTGGGCATCGAACGTCCCGTGACCGTTCGACAGCAGATATCGAAACTCCGTGTCGAGCTTCGCACCGCGGCGGTGGTCGAAAGTGGGTACGAGCGTCGCATCCAAGTTCGGTGCGATGTTCCAGTACCAGGGCACTGACAAGCCGTCGCGCGAATAACTGCCGAAGCTTGGATACAGGAATCCGGACTTGCGCTCGTTGCCGACCGGAAACGAAAAATAAGGCACGTAAAGAATCGGTACGCCCTTGAAGTCGAGACGCACATTGCGCCCGGTGCCGATGCCGCGTTGTTGGCTGATGTCGATGCTCGAGGCGCTCAGCAGCCAATCTTCATTGCCGATGGGGCAGGTGGTGTAGCGAACACCATCGAGTGAGAGCTCGCCCGTGGGTGTTGCGCTGACCTGGTCTGCGGCGCCCCGTGCCGAGATGGCCGGCAACTCGAACTCTGCTCCCTGAAAGGTCGCGCCGCCGACCGGATCGATCTGGGCGCCCGTGCCGCGGATTCGCAGCGTTGGATCAGAAAGTTCGACGCCGCTGTTGACGGAGAATGCGTTCGTCGTGGGATCGAGCGTTGCATCGCGGGTCTTGATGGTCCGCGGACCCTGGCGAATCGTGACATCGCCTTGTAATTGCAGGGGACCATCGCGGGTTGCTTCGACCGAATCGGCCTCGATCCCGATCGCAGTGTTTGGATCGATGGCATCGAAGCTCACATCGTCGGCTGCGGCGGGATCGATCGGTGCGGGGCAATTCGCGGAAACGCGGAACACAGGTAAGAGCGCCATCGCGAGCACCAGCCCGGCCGGCGTGCGTGAGCGATTGCGAACAGCCGGATTGTCGGTGTCGGTCGGGTCGAGCATCGCGGGCGATTATAATGAGCGAGCTTCATTTGGCATCGCTCATTTGCGATGCTCGTCGGACTTTCTTTTTCAGTGCGAGCGCTGCGTGACGAATCCTGCGAATGATATTGCTCACCTGCGTCGCGCAGGTGATGTGCGCCTTCAGGCGCTCGAACACTGGCTGCTGGAATTTTTTGGCGACCCGCATTTCGACTTGAGCGTCGCCTCGGCCGACGCAAGTTTTCGTCGTTACTTCCGTGTCGCGCGAGCAGGCGACACGACGATCGCCATGGATGCGCCGCCCGATAAAGAGGACATGGAACCGTATATCCGTGTCGCTGCAATGCTCGTAGATGTGGGCGTGAACGCGCCGCGCATCCTGCACCAAAGCCCTGAGAAGGGCTTTTTGCTCAACACGGACCTGGGCTCACGCACCTATCTTTCCGAGCTTGCCGATCGCACGAAAGCAGACGCGCTGTACGACGATGCCATGGCCGCGCTCGTCACGATCCAACAACGCGCGGATCAGCATGCGCGCGCTTTGCCGCCATACGATGCCGCGGTGCTCAATCGTGAAATGGAATTGTTCCCCGAATGGTTTTGTGGGCGCCATTTGCAGCTGGAGCTCACCCGTGCCGAAACGGCGATGCTCGCGAGCACCTTCGATAGCCTGACGGCGGCGGCACTGCAACAGGCGCGCGTATTCGTTCACCGTGACTATCACTCGCGCAATCTGATGGTGTGCGACGGCGCGAAGCAGGGTGCGAATCCCGGCATCCTGGATTTTCAGGACGCGCTGTACGGGCCGCTCACCTATGACCTGGTCTCGTTGCTGCGCGATTGCTACATCGAATGGCCGGAAGCGCAGGTGCGCGGTTGGGTGGCGAAATTTCGCGAGCGCGCGAGCGATGCGGGTCTTGATGTCGGCGCCAGTCTCGATGAGTTTCAGCGCAGTTTCGATCTCATGGGTGTGCAACGACATCTCAAAGTGCTCGGCATCTTCGCGCGCTTGTTTCACCGCGACTCGAAACCGGGATACCTCAAAGACCTACCGCTGACGCTGAGTTATGTTCAGCGCGTCGCCGCGCGTCATCCCGAACTCAAGCCATTGCTGCAGTTCATCGACGAGCGCATCGCGCCGACGTTTGAGCGTATGCGCGCGCAAGGACAAGCTCGCTCATGAAAGCGATGATTCTTGCGGCAGGCCGCGGCGAGCGCATGCGTCCGCTGACCGACACCCAACCGAAGCCGCTGCTGCCTGTGGGCGGCAAGCCGCTGATCAAATATCACATCGAAAATTTCGCCGCCGCGGGCATTCGCGACCTCGTCATCAATCTCGCCTGGCAAGGATCGAAGTTGCGCGCTGCACTCGGGACGGGAGAGCAGTTCGGCGTCCATATCGAGTAATCCGATGAAGGTGATGCGGCGCTCGAGACGGGCGGCGGCATCTGCAAGGCGCTGCCGCTGCTGGGGGACGATCCCTTTGTTGTGGTCAGTGGCGATGTGTGGACTCGCTTTCCGTTCGAATCACTCACGCTCGCCGCCGAAGATGTCGCCCATTTCGTGCTCGTGCCGAACCCCTCATTCAATGCGCGTGGGGACTTCGGCCTGGAGGGCACGCGGTTGAGGGATGCAGGCGCGAAATATACCTACGCAAATATCGGCGTTTTCCACCCGAGCTTTTTTGCCGGCCGGCGACCTGAGCGATTCGCATTGGCGCCGTTGATGTATGAGTGGGTCCGTCGCGACCGGGTCAGCGGTGAACTCTATGAAGGACCCTGGCACAACATCGGTACGCCTGAGCAACTGTCGGCTTTAGATCGGCTGCTCTTCGCCGGCTGACGAGACTTATTCAGGGGTTTCGGCGGCCGTTCTTTTTGCAGATGGGTGGATCGTGGGATGAGAGGGGCGATGAGGTCGCTCATCGAGGGCATCAAGTACGCGCTTGCATTTACACGAGAGAGCCCGCCGGGGCATGATCCGCGCTGGTTTCAGATGGCCGCGCTTTCCCAGGCGACCGCATCGGGGGCATCGCGCGGCGATTCAGTGAAGCGTCACGAACCATTCCATGCGGGCTTGGTGACTCAACAGACGAGCCAAGTTGTCTTCACAACGACTTGTGAAACGCTGATTGCGCTGCCGCAAGCGTCACCAGCAGGTCCTATCGCCAACGAAGTTTGAGTGGGCTGTTGCGAGGGCAGCACAGGTCTGTCAGTGGAAAAAATCTCGCGAAAGGAGCAACTGCGTCGTCGGGCTCAAGATGATTCCGCGCTCGGTGCTACTCATATTTAACAGTGAGACCCATGGATGAGGGTGAAGTCCGAAAGTGCAGCTTTGACATCGAAATGTGGGTCAACACCGTTGGTGTGAGTTGCTGCGCTGGCAACGGACGTCCTGATTTCGACCTGATTGCATGCAATTCGAATGATCGTGGGAACTAATTTTCGCTACCTGTTGCCATAGAGGACGGAAACAATTTTGGGGTGTGCGCCGTTGGCATGCATCGTTATAGAGCAGGTCGATAAAGTGATTCGACCCGCGCTATAACAGGTATTCTTCAAGCGAATTGCAGCGTAAAGGAAGTCATTCTGGAAGCTTGCCTTCCAAGCAGAAACTTTATACCTTGCGCGCGTTTTCTGCGGACTGCGTAGCGGTCGATGCCACCGCCGATGCTGCTGCAGCTAGGGGAAACGGGGGTGTATGCGACAGCGCGCATACTGAACGTTAACGACCACCGTTCGGTCGTTGCATTCATTCAACGATACGGGGCTGAGTTCAGACCCCGCTTTACAATTCGGGCGGCAAAAAAGCATGGCCTACGCACCTTCAACAGATAGCTCGTTTTTCACACGACGTGGTCTCGTATTCATCGTCATTGTTTTGATCCACATTGGCATGGCGTGGCTATTGGCTTCCGGTATGTCACACCGCATCGTCGATGCAGTGCTTGGACCGATCGAAACTCGCATCATCGAGGAGGCGCCCAAGCTCGACGAACCGCCACCGCCCCCTCCGCCGAAAATCGAAACGCCTCCTCCCTTCGTCCCACCACCGGACGTCGCCATTGAAATCCCAGCAGAGGCTCCACCGCCGACTGCAATCAGAACCACCACTCAGGAGCGCCCTGTCGCTCAACCGCCACCGGCACCTCCTGCACCCGCGGTCAAACGCACTGCGCCACGTTCGAATCCGCGGCGCCCACTGAGTCAGCCGGATTACCCGCCCTCGTCGCGGCGCGCCGGTGAAGCAGGCACCGTAGTCTTGGAAATCTACGTTTTGGAAAACGGTAGGGTCGGCGATGCGAGAGTGAAGACCTCGAGCGGTTACCCGAGGTTGGACGAAGCGGCATTGAGGGAAGTGAAGCGGTCGTGGCGTTTAGAGCCAGGTACCGAGAACGGCAAACCCGTCGCGATGTGGGGGCAGTTCGCTGTCACCTTCAAACTGACGGACTAGGGTAGTTGGTGTTTCTAAAACTTGAACGACTGACTTAAGTCTCAGATTAAACAGCAGAGGAAATCTTTTCATGGCCCCTAACACCGAAACAGTCGAGAACCCATTTGGCCTGGACGCCTTCGTCAATCAGTTGGACGAAGTCGGTATGGGTACTCTGATCATGCTGATCGTCATGTCCCTCATGTCGTGGTACGTGATTTTCACGAAGCTTTGGGATCAGCGCCGCATTCGCAACGCATACAAGGACGTCGAAAAAGGCTTTTGGACCGCTGGCAACCTTCGTGAAGGCGCGGCGAAGCTCAAGGGCAACGACAATGTCTTCAAGATGCTCGTCGAAGACGGCATGAAGGCAGCGCAACATCATGAAGGCCGTATGACGGATCAGATCCCGCTGCATGAGTGGATCACGATCTCGCTCTACCGCTCGGCAGACAGCGTCAACAGCCGTTTGACGGGTGGCTTGTCGATTCTCGCGACCGTGGGCTCCACCGCACCTTTCGTTGGTCTGTTCGGTACGGTGTGGGGCATCTACAACGCGCTGATCTCGATCTCCATGGCCGGTCAAGCCTCGCTCGACAAGATTGCAGGTCCGATCGGTGAAGCGTTGATCATGACCGCGCTCGGTCTGTTCGTCGCGGTGCCTGCGGTCATGGGCTACAACTGGCTGCTGCGTCGTAACAAGGACATCAGCGACAAGATGAAGTACTTCAGCGCCGACCTGCATTCGTATCTCGTGAGCGGCGCGCGCATCGACAGTGGTACGCCTGCAACGCCACGTCCGACCGCCGCTGGTGCATCAGGAACTGCAGCAACTGCTGCGGCTCGCAAGTAATCTCCATTCACGCCAGCCTGGAGTTACAGGATGAGCAGCAGTTTCCTCGAACTGAACATGACCGATGAGGTCGATGAACGGTCCATGTCAGACATCAACACGACGCCGCTCGTCGACGTCATGTTGGTGCTCCTGATCGTGTTCATGATCACCGTTCCGGTGATCACACAAACGGTGCCGGTCGACTTGCCTGAGGTCAGCAACGAAGCTACCAAGACGAAGCCCGAGAACATCAACATTTCCGTCAACAAGGAAGGTCAGGTGTTCTGGAACCAAGTCTTGGTGCAGGGCAACGATGATCTGCTGAATCGTCTGGGAGAGGTTGCAGTGATGCAGCCTCAACCCGAGGTGCACATCCGTGCTGACCAGCAGGCACGCTACGAGAATGTCGGTCGTGTCATCGTGAGTGCCCAGCGTAAGGGCATCATGAAGGTCGGGTTCATTACCTTGCCGCAGGGCACGTCCCAATAATCCGGCCGCCATTCGATAAGAGGTATTCACCATGGCAATGAGTGTAGGCGGCGGCGGCGAAGGCGAGCCGATGATGGAGATCAATACAACACCACTCATCGACGTGATGTTGGTGTTGTTGATCATGTTCATCATCACGCTTCCCGTAATGTCGCATGCGGTAAAGCTGGATATGCCGCGTCCCTCAGCGAACTCGATTCCGCCCGATGAAATCATCGAGCCGATTCGTTTGGATATCGACTGGGACGGCTCGATCATTTGGAACGGCTCGCTCGTCCAATTGACCCAGCTCGAAAATTACTTCCGTGCTGAAGCGGGCAAGAACCCGCAACCTGAACTGCATGTTCGTCCCGATCGACGTGCAGACTACGACACGGTCGCGAAGGTGTTGGCGATGGCGCAGCGCAACGGAATGCAGCGCATCGGTTTCGTCGGCAACGAGCAATTCATGGATTGAACCCCCGGCCCCTCTCCTTGGGGCCGTAGGGCATCAACTACGACGGGGTGAACTAATCGCCCCGTCGTTTGTTTCATACTCTGTCCAACTCGGACGATTGCACATCGAGAAAGGTATATGACTCGCTTCAAGAGCATCGCTATTGCAATCAGCCTTGCAGTCGGGACCGTTGCGGCTTCGTCTGTGTTCGTGCCTGAAACCGTCCAGGCGGCTGAATCTGCCCCGAAACTGAGCCGCGCCGTTGCTGCACCGCTGCAGAAGGCACAAAAGGCGATGGCAGAGCAGGATTTCGACACCGCGCTTGCTGAAATCAAGAACGCGCAAGACGTCGAAAAGAAGGAGCCGCATGAGGAATACCAGATCGATGAATTCCTCGGCTACGTGCTGATCCAGCAGAAAAAGTACGCCGACGCTGCTGGCGTTTACGAGCGCATGATTGCTTCGGGCTTGATGCCGGAAGACCAGGTGGAGCAACGCACCAAAGCCGTCGCGCAAATCTATTTCCAAGAGAAGCAGTACGCCAAAGCGGCCGAATGGGCGCAGAAGTGGATCGACGCCAATGGCTTCAACGAGGACATGGGTGTATTGCTCGGCCAAGCACAGTACTTGCTCGACCAACACAAGAATGCTGCGGAGACGATGACGCGCGTGGTCGATCAACTCGAGAAAGCTGGGCAGACGCCGAAGGAAAATTACTATCAGATCATCTTGAGCTCGTACGCCAAGATGGACGACCGCGCAGGTATCGAGAATTCATTGAAGCGCATCGTGCGCTACTACCCGAAAGAGAATTACTGGGAGAACCTCGTCGATTCCTATCGTCGCAAGAGCAACAGCGAGCGTGTCACCTTTGGCTTCTATCGCCTCATGAAAGAAGTGGGCGTGTTGAAGGACAAAGCGGATTACATGGAGATGGCGCAGCTCGGTATCGAGATGGGCGTGCCTGGCGAATCGCAGGAGGTCGTTGAAGAGGGCATTGAAGCAGGTGTTCTCAAGAGCGACGACAAGGCTGAGCAAGGTCGCGTCGATCGTCTTCTTGCCGCAGCCAAGAAGCAGGCCGATGCCGATCGCGCGTCGCTCGATCAGCAAGCAAAAGAAGCGGAAAAGGCGACTCAAGGTCAGCGCGACGTCGGTATGGGCGAGGCGTACCTGAGCTACGGCCGCTATGACCAGGCGATCGCCGCCGTGCAGCGCGGCTTGAAGAAGGGCGGCGTGAGCGATGCCGACGAAGCGCAGATCACGTTAGGGATTGCATATCTCCAGAAGGGTCAGAAAGACCAAGCGCGCCAAGCGTTCCAAAGCGTGGCCTCTGATTCGCGCTGGGCCGATTTGGCCGAATTGTGGGCGATTTATGCGCAATCACCGGGCGTTTCGAAGACCGCGACGGCAGCCGCTTCTTCCTAACCGCCAGCACTGCACACGTGCAACAAAAAGCCCGGCTTTGCCGGGCTTTTTTCGTTTTACACTCGCCTATCCGGCGGCGTCGTCGCGATTCGAGTGCGGCGCGCTACAATGAGGCCCCCCTCGAGCACCCCAGCACGTCGTGAGTCAATTCAAAGGCATTCCCATCGTTCCGACTCAGCCGCTACGCAGTGGCGACAAATACCGCACGCCTCAAGGCTTTGCCGCCATCAAAGACGGCATCAAGGCCACAGCGCGATCCGCGCCCTTCGTCGCCGGCCGTAAGCCGCAGTGGTTACGTGCACCGATGCCTGCCGGACAGGGCTTTGATGCGGTGAAAGCGGTCGTGAAGGAGCACCGCTTAGCAACGGTGTGCGAAGAGGCCAAGTGTCCGAACATCGGTGAGTGCTGGAATGCGGGCACCGCCACGCTCATGTTGATGGGAGCCGTGTGCACGCGCGCCTGCCGCTTCTGTTCCGTCGATACAGGCAATCCGCACGGCTGGCTCGATGCGGAAGAACCTGCGAACAGCGCACGCACCGTGCAGCTGATGAAGCTCAAATACGTGGTGCTGACTTCAGTGAATCGTGACGATCTCGACGATGGCGGCGCGGCGCATTTCGCCGCCTGTGTGCGCGAGATCAAGCGGTTGAGTCCGCAAACGGCCGTTGAAGCATTGACGCCAGACTTTCAGGGCGTGCTCGCTGATGTGGAAACCGTCGTCGCAAGTGGTCTCGAGGTCTTCGCACAGAACGTTGAGACGGTGCGTCGATTGACGCATCCGGTGCGCGATCCCCGCGCCAGTTACGAGCAGACGCTCACCGTGCTGAAACACGCTAAGCAATTCCGTTCTGAGGTGTTGACGAAGACGAGTTTGATGCTCGGGCTTGGCGAGAGCGATACGGAAATCAATGAAGCGATGGATGACATCCGCGCTGCAGGTGTCGACATTCTCACGCTAGGTCAGTATTTGCGCCCGACCTTGCATCATCTGCCGATCGAGCGCTGGGTGCAGCCGGAAGAATTCGAACGCTATCGCGAATGGGCACTGGCGAAGGGATTCCTGGAATGCGTGTCGGGCCCGCTCGTGCGCTCGAGCTATCGAGCTGAACGCGCGCTCGAGCGCAACAATGCTGGATTGACGATGCGGTGAGCGGCACCAGAAGGTGATCAGGTGATCAGGTGATCTAGTGATCACGGCAAGAGCGCCGAATTTCAGGTCACTTTTTCCAGTTCCATGTCTAATTCCACCGTCTTTACCGCTACTCCGACGCTTCATTGGCTCGGCACCGTCGATTACGAGCCGACCTGGCGATCGATGCAGCGCTTCACGGAAGAGCGCAGGCCGGATACGCCCGACCAAATCTGGTTTCTGGAGCATCCGCCGGTCTTTACGCTCGGGATGAATGGGAAGCCCGAGCATGTGCTTGCGCCGGGTGACATTCCTGTCGTGCCAATCGATCGTGGCGGACAAGTGACCTATCACGGTCCAGGTCAGCTCGTGATTTATCCGTTGCTCGATGTTCGACGCGCGGGATTGGGTGTGCGAGAACTCGTCGTCGCATTGGAGAACGCAGTCATCGAGTTCTGCAGAGCGCGCGGTGTCAATGCGATGGGGCGTCGCGATGCGCCGGGCATTTATGTGGCTGGACGAAAGCTGGCGAGTATCGGGTTACGGATTCGCCGAGGCTGCAGTTATCATGGCCTCGCATTCAATATTGCAATGGACCTGGCGCCGTTTCAGCGCATCAATCCCTGCGGATTTGCCGGTTTGCAAGTCGTTGACTTGCGAACGCTCGGCGTTGCCGACTCACTTGCGAATGTCGCGCAAGAGTTAGCGCCGCATCTGCTGCGAGCGCTGAATTTGCCGGATGCCGTCTGGGTCTGACAGTCGATCGTCAAGCTTTCACTTGGAGTGGAATCAATATGCGCGCAGTGGTGCTTCGAAGCTATGGACCTCCTTCACAACTGGCTGTGGAAGACGTTGCGTCACCGCAATTGAAGCCGGGACACGTTCGGCTACGCGTGCATGCCGTCGGCTTCGGCTTCCCCGACGCGTTGATGGTCGCGGGTAAGTATCAAGTGAAGCCTGAAATCCCCTTTACTCCAGGCAGCGAAGTCGCAGGTGTCGTGACAGAAGTTGCCAGCGATGTCACCGACGTCAAGATCGGATCGCGTGTGTTGGCGAGCGCCGGACAAGGTGGGCTCGCGGAAGAATGCATCGTCAATGCGGCGACGCTCATTGCGCTGCCTGACTCGATGAGCATGTCGGCGGCAGCGGGCTTTCTCGTCAATTACGGCACGACATATCACGCGCTGGTTCAGCGCGCGAACATTCAACCGGGCGAGACGATGCTCGTGCTCGGCGCTGCGGGCGGCGTTGGCTTGGCGGCCATCGAGATCGGCAAGGCGCTTGGTGCGAAGGTGTTGGCGGCGGCGAGCACCGACGCCAAGCTCGCGTTGGCGAAGCAACACGGTGCAGATGCCGTGTTCAATTACACGACCGAAAATATCAAAGCGAAGGTCATGGAGTTCACCGGCGATCGCGGTATCGACGTGGCGTACGATCCGGTGGGTGCTGACTACGCTGAACAGGTCGTTCGCAGCATGGGCTGGAACGGACGCTTCCTGGTCATCGGTTTCGCAGGCGGCAAGATTCCAGCCATCCCGCTGAATCTGCCGTTGCTCAAGGGCTGTTCATTGGTCGGCGTCTTTTGGGGCGCGCACGCGCGCCGCGAACCTGCCGTGCATGCGCAGAACGTGACGGACCTGTTCAAGCTCTTCGAAGAGGGCAAGATCAAACCCCACGTCACCGAGAAGGTGGGACTTGAGAAATTCACCGAAGCCCTGGATATGCTGAACAACCGTCAGGTCACCGGGAAGATGGTGATTCGGGTGGTGGAAGACTGAATGAAGACAAGGTGATCGGGTGATCAGGTGATTAGGTGATCAGGTCAGAACAGAGATGACTCTCTTCTGGCCTCGATCACTAGATCACCTAATCACTAGATCACCTCAATCTGCGTCACAACACCACGAGCACCCGCTCACAGGAAGTGAGTTCGCGATACAGCGCATCCAGCTGATCCTTGCTTTGCGCCACGAACGTACACGTGAGGCTCAAGTAGTTGCCGTCTTTGCTGGGTCGCTCCTCGATGTTCGCAGGATCGACGGCGCCGACGTGTTTTTGCACGATGCCTACGACCAGGCTGCGAAAGTCATCGGTACGCCGGCCCATCACTTTGAGCGGGAAGTCGCAGGGGAATTGGAAGAGGGTGTCAGACATTCGTCGTCTATGATGGTTGATGCGAGGCTTTCAAGGCCCGGGATAGGCGGGGCTGTTCGCAAGGCGTTCGCGCATCGCAACGAATCCCGCGCTCACCTCACGCCAGCGCTCACCGGGCTTGCCACTGCCCACCGGCCGGCCGTCAATCCGAGTGATCGGCAGGACATCGCGCGTCGCCGCTGAAATCCAGACTTCCTCGGCGCGCTGTAATTCATCGACGCTGATGCGGCGCACCTGCACCGGGAACCGTGTGTCGATGATCTCGAGCGCGGCATCACGCGTCGTGCCCGGCAAAATGCGTGCGCTGTTGGGCGGCGTGACGATCACGCCATCGAGCACGAGGAAGACGCTCGTCGATGCGCCTTCCAGTAACTCGCCTTCGCGCACGATGAGCGCTTCCTGGGCGCCGGCAGCTTTCGCCTGCTGCTTCATCAGCACATTGGCCAGCAGCATGGTGGTCTTCAGATCGCAGCGGCCCCAGCGGAAATCCTCGACGGTGATGGCCGCAAGACCGTGTTCACGCACTTCACTGGAGAGTGTGGGCAGAGGACAAGCCATTGCGAACACTGTCGGTACGACTTGCGCAGGGAAGGTGTGATCGCGACCGAATTCCATACCGCGGCTGACTTGCGCATACAGATACATGTTCGTGTTGCCATTGCGGCGAATCAACTCAACGAGCACGTCGTGCCATTGCGCATGCGTCAACGGCGCGGCAATACGAATTTCAGCCAAGCCGCGCGCAAGACGGTCGAAATGCTCTTGAAAGCGAAACATTCGCCCGTCGAAGGCGGGCAGCACTTCGTACACGCTGTCTGCAAATAGAAAGCCGCGATCGAGCGGCGAAATCCGCGCTTGATCGAGCGGCATGAACGCGCCGTTCAAGTAGCAAACTGGAAACGGCGCAGCAGCCATGAGTCGTGTCTACTCCATCCACAACATCAGGTTGTCCCACAACCGGCCGAAGATGCCGGCCGCGGGCACTTCGACCGTCGGGTACAGATCATAAATGCCAACCAGGTCTTCACCACGCGAGACGCGCAGCTTGCCGGCCGAGGTGTCAGGTGCGAGCGGGGCGATGAGAGGATGAGTCACATCTGCCGCGCCCACGAGCGAACCCTCTTGCCCGCGAGGAATCGTCACGAATACATCGTGATTGGGCGCAAGCTCGACCTGGTCTTCATCGCCTTTCCAGACGCGCGCCGTGACGACCGGTTTGTTCGCAGCAAACAGCTGCTTGGTCTCGTAGAAGCGAAACCCATAGTTGATGAGCGCAAGGCTCGCGTCTTCCCGCGCACGGATCGAGGGCGCACCCATGACGACGGAAATAACGCGCATGCCATCACGCAAGCCAGACGAGACGAGGCAATAACCGGCAGAAGAGGTGTGGCCCGTCTTCATGCCATCGACAGTCGGATCGCGATCGAGCAGACCGTTGCGATTGGGTTGAGTGATCTTGTTCCAGGTGAATTCACGCTGGGAGTACCACTTGTAGTACTGGGGAAATTCGCGCACCAGGGCGGCGGCCAGCAAACCGATATCGCGCGCCGTCACGTAATGCTGCGGCCCCGGCATGCCAGGGCTGTTTTCGAAATGCGATGACGTCATGCCGAGTTGTTGCGCGTATTGGTTCATGAGGTCGACGAACACGGCTTCGCTGCCGGCGACGTGCTCAGCCAGCGCGACGGTCGCATCATTGCCCGATTGCACGATCATGCCTTGGATCAAATTCTCGACGGAGACGCGTGTGCCGACTTCGACGAACATGCGCGAGCCTTCCTGCGAGCGCGCATGCGCACTAATCGTCACCTCATCGTCCAAGCGGATGCGACCATCTTCCAAAGCTTTGAACACGGCATAGGCGGTCATGAGCTTCGTGAGGCTGGCCGGTTCGAGACGCTCATTTTCGTTGGATGCGGCGAGTACGGCGCCTGTCGTGAAATCGGTGACGTAATAACCCCGGACGGGTACTTGCGGAGGTGCAGGAATCGGAATCGGCGGAGCGCTCGAGGTGTCCGCCTGCGCGAACATGGCGACGGGAATGGCGCTGGCGGTGGACGAGGGTGCCGCTTCGCTCGCTTGCGTCGAGTCGGAATCCGAACATGCGGCGCAAGCGAGCAACGCTGCTACGCATGCGAGCGACCGAAAGAAACGGAACGGATGTGGCATTGAAAATCTCGAGGTCGAGGTTGCGATGAGGCGCGATCTTACCGACCGAAAGCCGCGGAAAGTAGGCAAAGAATGCGTGCGTCGTGGCAAATCATGGCGGCTGAGACATCCGATAGCCGCAAACGACGACCCGCCATCGAAGTGCCCTGCGACAACTCAGTACGCAGGGCGTGACGCCCAAACTGATCGTTGCAACGTCAGTTCAGCGCCAGATGCGCATCGGCAATGCCGAGCTTCTTCAGTCGCGCCAGCGCACGGTCGAAGTCGGGCACGCTCGGTACCGGACCGACGCGGACTCGGTACAGCGTGCGGCCATCGACTCGATCCGCGCGTACCGCCGCATTCGCGATGCCTTGGTGGCGTAGATCGTTGACGAGCTTCTTGGCGTTCGCCTCGGTTGCAAAGGCGCCGGCCTGTACGAACAGCGAACTCGTCGGCTGCGCAGCAGCGCTCTTTGGCGCATCGCCCACGCCGACCGCACGCACCTCGACGAACGCGGTGCCGTCGCGAATGATGTCGAGCTTCGCCGCTGCGGTGTAAGACAAATCGATGATGCGGCCGTCCTTGAAGGGACCGCGATCGTTCACACGTACGGTCACCGTGCGGCCGTTGGTCAGATTCGTGACTTGCACGTACGAGGGCAGTGGCAACGTCGGATGCGCCGCCGTCATCGCATACATGTCATAGCGTTCGCCATTCGAAGTGGTTTTCGCGTGAAAACCCGGCCCGTACCAGGACGCGACACCGCGTTCGACATAGCCTGCGGCGCTCTCCTTCACGAAATACCGTTTGCCGAGGACGGTATAGAACTGTGGATTACCTTTCGCCGAACGCGGCTCGGCCTTCGGCACTGCATCCGGGATCCCAGCGATATCGACCGGCGGTTTAGTGATTGTCGGCGACGGCAGCGGCGCGGGCGGTGGAATCGTGCGGCGCGGTTGACCGGCGCAGCCCGCGAGGAGCGCAGCGAGCACTGCCAGCCAGATGAAGTGAAGGTGTGTGTGGGAGAGCGCGTGCGATCGCATCAGCGCTTCGCGTCCCGTTTGGATGCGGCGATCGCGTTACCGAGTTCGTGCACTGCGAGCGAATACATCGTGCTGCGGTTGTAGCGGGTGATGACGTAGAAGTTGTTGAAGCCGACGCGGTACTCCGGACCTTCCTTACCTTGCAACACGACGAACATGGCCGGTGCGTCGGCAGGTTGGTCGGTCTCGAACATGACACCTTTGTCACGTAGCGAGCCCACGGTTTCGTTCAGTTCGAGGGCAAGATTGAAGCGCGCGAGGTCCGTGTCTTCGAGTGTCGCTTGGGTCACGACGGGTTCGCCTTCGCGCCAACCGTGCACACGCAAATAATTCGCCACACTGCTGATCACGTCATGCCAGCTCGACCATAGATCGCGCTTGCCGTCGCCATCACCATCGATCGCGTAATGGCGATAGCTCGAGGAAATGAACTGCGGGATGCCCATGGCGCCCGCGTACGAGCCCAGGGCCGTTTTGGGATCGATGTTTTCTTCGCGCGCCAATAGCAGGAAGTGCTGCAACTCGCTGCGGAAGAAAGGTGCGCGTGGTGGGTAATCAAACGCGAGCGTCACCAGCGCATCCAGCACTCGATAACGCCCGGTGATGCGTCCGTAGGAGGTTTCCACACCGAGAATGCCGGCGATCGTTGCGGTCAGGCCTGGATCGCGAATCTGGTCGAGATGCGCTGCATTCGCCGTCCAGAATTCCGTGCCTTGCTGAATGCGCCGTTCGGTCAGGAAGCGCTCGCGATACTCGAACCACGGCACGACGCGTTCGGCCGGTCGGCTGATTGCATCGAGGATGGGTTGTTTGGTTTCGGCCTGAGCAAGCAGCGCGCCGATCTCTTTCTTATCCAGATCGAATTGCGCAGCCGTCTCGTCGATGAACGCGCGGACTTCGGGACGGTTGCTGTCGAACGCGTGAGCAAGGTTCGCCGCGCCGAAGCTGTAAATGAAAAAGGCAACGAGGTATTTGTGCACTAATGAAGTCGAGCCGTTGATTGAGCCGTGGAAGGAAATATCACGCTAACGACCCACGAGTTTTCGCTTCGCGCAGAGCGACATGAGAATACCGAAACCGGCCATGAGGGTCACCATTGCCGTGCCGCCATAACTGACGAGCGGCAAGGGCACACCGACGACAGGCAACAAGCCGATGACCATGCCGCTATTGACGAACACATACACACAAAACGTGAGCGCAATGCTGCCGGAGGCTAGACGCGCGAAGGTGTCTTGTGCGGTGGCGGCGAGATACAGCGCACGGCCGACGACGAACAGGAAGAGCAGCAGTACGGTGACGAGCCCGATGAGTCCCCATTCTTCACCGATCACGGCGAAGACGAAGTCCGTCGAGCGTTCGGGCAAGAACTCGAGTTGCGCCTGGCTGCCGCGCAAATAACCTTTGCCGAAGATTCCGCCCGAACCGATCGCAATCTGCGACTGGATGATGTGATAGCCCGCACCGAGCGGATCGTTCTGCGGATCCAGGAACGTGAGCACGCGCTGGCGTTGATAGTCATGTAGCAGAAACTGCCACGCGATGACGGCGGTAGGAACCAATAGCGCTAGCGCGCCAAAGATATAACGCAGCCGCAGGCCCGCGAGCAGCACGACCATGCCACCTGCCGTGGCGACGAGTAGTGAGGTGCCCAGATCTGGTTGTTCGGCGATCAAGAGCGTCGGCAGCAGAATGCCGAGCAGGAGGACGATGACAGCAGGCAATGTCGGTGGCAGCGGACGCTCGTGCAAATACCACGCGCACGCGAGCGGCACGGCGATCTTCATGAGTTCTGAAGGCTGGAAGCGCACGACACCCAGGTCGAGCCAACGCTGGGCGCCCATGGCGACGTCGCCGGTCACCATGACCGCCGTCAGCAAAATCACGCCGAGCAGATACGCCCACGGCGTTGCCATGCGAATCATGCGCGGCGGCACCTGCGCCAACGCGATCATGACGACGAGCGCAAGGCCGAAATGAATCGCCTTGGTTTCGAGCATCGAGATGCTACGCCCCGAGGCGCTGAACAGCACGATGCCCCCGACGCCGACGAGCAGGGACAAACCGATGAACAACGGCCCGTCCAGATGCAACGCGAACAGCAGACGCGCGCTGCCGGTCAGCGTGCGCTGTGCGCGTGAGGTGTCGAGCTTGTCGTAGTTCGTGACCATCGAATCGTTAATCCCCCGCGGGGGCTGCAGTCGTCGGCTTTTGCGCAGCATCCTGCGCCGCCAGTTCCTCGGGCGTCAGCAGGTAGGCATCAAGAATGCGTCGGGCGATCGGCCCGGCAAAACCGGAGCCGCCGCCGGGCGCGTTCTCGATAATGACCGCGACGGCGATCGTTGGTGCCTCGACCGGCGCAAAAGCGACGAACAGAGCGTGGTCGCGCAAATGCTCGGCCAGTTCGTTGGCCTTGCGCATGCGTTCGTTGGCGGCCACGGTGAAAACCTGCGCCGTGCCGCTCTTGCCTGCCATTTGATACTTCATGCCGCGCAAGTAGTACGCGGCCGTGCCATGAGAGGCATGCGCGACGTCGACCATGCCGTCGATCACGACTTGCCAGGAATTCGGGTCGGCGGTTTTCGCCGGCGGCAACGCCTGGGGCGGTAATTCACGCACTTCGCCGGTGGTGACGTTGCGAATGGCTCGCACGAGCCGCGGCGAGAAGCGTTCTCCGCGCGCGGCGAGCGTCGCAGTGAAGTGAGCGAGTTGCAGCGGCGTCGTGGACATGTAGCCCTGACCGATGCCGACGCTGACGGTTTCACCCGGGAACCACGTCTGCGCTTCCTTGCGTCGAAACGCGCTGCGTTTCCAGGCGGTAGAAGGCAGGATGCCGCCGCGCTCGCCAGGGATGTCGATGCCCGTGGGCGCACCGAGACCGAATTGCTCAAGGTAGTCGTGGATGCGATCGATGCCCATCAGGTGGGCGACGTCATAGAAGTACACATCGCACGAGGTGGCGATCGCACGGCGCAGATCGACGGTCCCGTGCCCTGCGGGGCGCCAATCGCGCCAGGGGCGTGACACGCCCGGCATGCGATAGGAGCCGCGGCAAAAGCGTGTGCTCTCCGGAACCACGATTCCGTATTCGAGCGCGGCCAGTCCCATTAGCGGTTTGATCGTCGAGCCCGGTGGATATAGGCCGCGCAGCGCGCGATCGTACATCGGGCGATTGGGATCTTCGGTGAGCGCCAAGTATTGGGCTCGGGTCAATCCGCGGGCGAACAGATTCGGATCGAAGGCGGGCGTACTGACGAATGCAATCACATCGCCGTTCGACGGATCGATCGCAATGGCGGATGCACGATACCCGCGCAGCGATGCTTCGGCGATCTGCTGCACCCGCTGATCGATCGTCAAAAACAGGTCGTTGCCGGCGATCGGCTCCTTGCGCACCAGATCTGCCGCGGTACGTCCCACGCGATCGACGCGTCGGCCTTGAGCATTGACGAGTAGTTGTTGAAAGCCTGCACTGCCATGCAATTCACTTTCGTAGGCGCGCTCGACGCCGGTCTTGCCGGTGAGCGTCGTGCCGGCGTAGTTCTCCATCTTCAGGACTTTCTTGTCGTCCTCGCTGATGGCGCCGACGTAACCGATCGCATGCACGCTGCTCGGTCCAAGCGGATAGAAGCGAGTCAATCGCGGCACGATTTCCACGCCGGGAAATTCATGTCGGCGGGCGGCGAAGCGCGCGAGTTCTTCCTCCGTCAGCTGCAGCTTGATGGGGACGGATTCGAAACTGCGCCGGCCGCGAATGTCCTGTTTGATAGTCTCGATGTCTTCTTTCGCGAACATGCCCAGGTCCGCGAGCCTGGCCAGCGTCTCATCCAGATCAGCGACCTGCTCGCGCGTGAGCTCCAACTGATACGAGGGCGCGTTGGTCGCAAGCGGGTAGCCATTGCGGTCGAGAATCAAACCGCGGTTGGGCGGAATCGGCTCGATCTTGATGCGATTGCCCTGCGCCTCCTGCAAGTAGTAGTCGTACTTCACCACTTGCAACCACACCAGGCGGCCGATGATCGCCAGAATGCCGATCACCATGATCGTCGCCGCAGCCAAAGCACGCCGTTCGAACAAACGCTGTTCGTAGTGATGATCTTTGATGCGAACGGGACGGGACATTGCGCAGGACGGCTACAGGCGACAGGCGACAGGCGACAGCCAGAATCGTTGCATTGGTAAGTGTGTATACGCCATCGATTCAGCCGTGAATCCCGCTTTTCTCTTGCTGTGGCCTGTAGCCTGTTGCCCGTAGCCCGTTGCCGCACTCATCGATTGCGGCGATTCCACGTATCCAGCGCCGCGACCAGGGGAGGCCAGAGCACTGTGCTCGTGAGGACGGGTAGCCATCGCATCCAGGAGGTGACGGCCTGGCCGATGATGCCGTCGATCCAGAACAGGAGGAATTCATACAGGGCCAACAGCATGAAGACCGTCAATGTCTGGTGATAAATCGGGAAAATCCGCATCCGGAGCTGAAACTTGTGCGTCAGGAAGGTGACCAGAAGAAAAGCGATGGCATGTTGTCCGAGCAACGGACCCTGCAGTAAATCGATCGCAAAGCCACACAACCAGCCGAATAAAAGTCCCGCGACGCGCGGTGAGCTCAGCGACCAATAAATGACGAACAGCAGCAGCAGATTCGGCCGCGCGACTTCCAGCTCACCGGGCAGCGGCGTGATCGCAAATATCAGCGCCAGCAGGACCGTGCCGATGATGCGCCAGCCGGCCGACCGCACTTCACCGGTCGCCATGCGCAAGTCCTCGCGCGCAGGCGCATATATATGAGTAGTTTGCGCAGCGAATGTTCATTGCGCAGGCGCCGCGCTTTCAGTTGGCTCGGATGCGGTCGATGCGGTTTCAGGCTCGGTCTGCTGCGGCCTTGCGGGTTTGCCCCGAAACCACAGCAGCAACACCTCGCGCGAGCGATCGAGTTGCGCCATGGGCTTGGCCTCGACGACGGCGAATGTCTGCGATGGATTGCGCTCGACGCGTGTGATCTTTGCGACCGGATAACCGGCAGGAAATACGCCATCGAGCCCGGAGGAGACGAGCAGGTCGTCTGGTTTCACATCGGCTTCGCCGGTGAGGAAGGGTAGCGTAAGCCTGTTCACATCGCCCGTACCCACGGCAATCGTGCGAATGCCATTGCGATTCACCTGCACGGGTGTGGCATGTTCGTTGTCGCTGATGAGAATCAGCTCGGCTGAATAGCGATCCACGCGAGTGACCTGCCCGAGGATGCCGAACGCATCGACCACGGGCTGTCCGGTGAACACGCCATCGTCAGCGCCCTTGTTGATGCGCACCCGATGCCGAAACGGATCGACATCGACGCGCATGATCTCAGCAATGAGCGTGCGTTCGGCGATGCCTTCGGAGGCGGCGCGGATGGCGCGCAGCCGGCGATTTTCTTCATAGAGCGCTTCGAACTGCAGTGCCTTGATGCGCGCGACACGCAATTCCTCGGTCAATTCCGCATTCTCTTCGCGCAGCCGCGTGCGATCCGCAAAGCTGCCCGTCAGCCAGCTCCAGAAATCGAAGGGCGCCTGCACGACGGTATAGAAGGGTTGCGTCGCCACGCCCATCCACATCTTCGCCGTCTCGAGATAGTGACCGCGATGATCGGCCACCATGAGCGCAATCGATGCGACGGCAAGAAAAAAGAAGCCCGCGCCGAGCGGTGGACCGCGGCCGATGATCGGACGGCTATCGGAGCTTAAGCTGACCATGAACTGCGTACACCGAGCGCAAGCGCGCTCGACGAATGAGACCGGAGGATCGGACGACGGAAGTCAGCGCGGCAGGCGATGCGAATCCCTTGATAGGTTGGAATCTTGTCGCCAGCCGCAGGGCACATTGAGTCGTGTATCGAGCGCGTCGTAGCGCCTCGTTATTCGAGATTGAAAAGCGCAGGCCCGTGCTCATCGATGAGCTCGAGCATTCGGCCGCCGCCCCGTGCCACGCAGGTCAGCGGATCCTCGGAGACCACGACGGGCAAGCCCGTTTCTTCCATCAGCAGCTTGTCGATATCGCGTAACAGGGCGCCACCGCCCGTCAATACGATGCCGCGCTCCGCCACGTCCGCGCCGAGTTCGGGCGGGGTTTGCTCAAGCGCCACTTTGACCGCGCCGACGATGCCGGCGAGCGGCTCCTGCAATGCTTCGAGGATTTCGTTCGAGTTCAGCGTGAAGCTGCGCGGCACGCCCTCGGACAGATTGCGGCCCTTGACCGAGATTTCGTTGACTTGTTGCCCTGGATACGCAGAGCCGATTTCGATCTTGACGCGCTCGGCCGTCGCCTCGCCGATCAAGATGCCGTAATTGCGGCGAACGTAGTTGATGATGGCGTCATCGAAACGGTCGCCGCCGACGCGCACGGAGGAGGCGTAGACGATACCGTTCAAGGAAATGACGGCGACTTCGGAGGTGCCACCACCGATGTCGAGCACCATGGAGCCGCGTGCTTCGTGAACCGGCAGCCCCGCGCCGACGGCGGCGGCCATCGGTTCTTCGATCAAACGAACCCATCGTGCACCGGCGCCTTCTGCGGATTCCTGGATCGCGCGGCGTTCGACTTGGGTCGAACCGTAAGGGACGCATACCAGCACGCGTGGGCTCGGACGCATCAAGCGATTGCCGTGGACCTTCTCGATGAAGAACTGCAGCATCTTCTCGGTGACCGTGAAATCGGCGATGACGCCATCTTTCATCGGCCGGATCGCGGTGATGTGGCCGGGCGTGCGGCCGAGCATGTTCTTTGCTTCTTGACCGACGGCTTCGATCTTCTTGCCTGCACGGCCCGGCTCTTCGCGAATCGCGACGACCGATGGCTCGTTCAATACGATGCCTTTGTCGCGGACGTAGATGAGTGTGTTTGCAGTACCAAGGTCGATCGACAGGTCGTTCGAGAAATAGCCTCGTAGATTTTTAAACATGGTTGTTGGCTGAAAGCGAACGACGGAGGGGGCAAAAAAGTGGCGGTACTCTAACAACGGGTAGGACGCCGCACAAGCCAACAGTGTATGATTCGACACGCATTTTTTACGTCTTTTTCCCGGCTTTTTCGCTCTCCTCGGAATCCTGCTGCATGAGCCTCACCCATCACGATGTCGAACGCATCGCGCACCTCGCCCGACTTGCGATTGCCAAGGACGAGCTGCCTGTTTACGCCGAGAGCCTGTCGAAGATCTTGAGCTTCGTCGAACAACTCAAGGATGCGTCAGTCGATGACGTAGAGCCGATGGCGCATCCGCTTGCAGGCCAGGTGCAACGCTTGCGTGCGGATGAAGTCGATGCGAGCGATCAGCGCGAGAAATTCCAGCGCAATGCACCGCAAGTAGAGGCTGGGCTGTACCTGGTGCCCAAAGTCATCGAATAGTGTCGAAGCACGACAAGCTTCCCTCGAGGCCCAGTGCGAACGGATTCAGCTCTTACCTCGCCTTTGGCCAGTCACTCACAGCCGCGACTCATTAGCCGCCAACTGCGATCCGCAACCGCTAACCGCTAACCGCTAACCGCCAACCGCCAGTCCCTCATGACCGAACTCCATCACCTTTCCTTGGCCGATCTCGCTGCAGGCCTGCGTGCGCGCAAGTTTTCGAGCGTCGAGCTCACGCGCCATTTCCTGGCGCGCATCGAGCGGAAGAATCCCGAGCTCAATGCGTTCATTACCGTGACGGCCGAGCAGGCGCTTGCAGCCGCCGCGAAAGCCGATGAGCGCATTGCGGCAGGTGAGGGCGGTTCGTTGACCGGATTGCCGATCGCTCATAAAGACATCTTTTGCACCGACAGTGTTTTGACGACCTGCGGCTCGCGCATGCTGGCGAACTTCGTCGCGCCATATGACGCCACCGTCGTCGAACGGCTGTCGCAAGCTGGCGTCATCATGCTCGGCAAACTCAACATGGATGAGTTCGCGATGGGCTCTTCTAATGAGACGAGCTATTTCGGCACCGTCAAGAATCCGTGGAATCTGGCGAAGGTCCCGGGAGGTTCATCGGGTGGATCGTCAGCGTCGGTCGCCGCGCGCTTGACGCCTGCCGCGACGGGGACGGATACCGGCGGCTCCATTCGCCAGCCCGCCGCGCTCACGGGTCTCACCGGCATGAAACCCACTTACGGACGCGTCTCACGTTTCGGAATGATCGCTTTCGCCTCGAGTCTGGATCAGGCCGGCACGCTCACGCAGAGCGCGCAGGATTCGGCGATGCTGTTGCAAGCCATGGCCGGCTTCGATCCGAAGGATTCCACGAGCGTGGATGCGCCGGTGCCGGATTATCTCGCCGCGCTCGATCAGCCGCTCGCCGGCTTGAAGGTCGGTTTGGTGAAGGAGTTCTTCGAGACCAAGCTCGACCCCAAGAACGATCAGCTGGTGCGCGATGCATTGAAAGTGTACGAGCGCCTTGGCGCCCAGCTCGTCGAAGTCAGCCTGCCGAACCTGCCGTTGTCGGTGCCGACGTACTACGTTGTCGCACCAGCGGAATGTTCATCGAACCTGTCGCGTTTCGACGGCGTGCGCTTCGGTTATCGCTGTGAGAATCCGGTCGATCTGTTGGACTTGTATAAACGCTCGCGAGGTGAAGGCTTCGGCGCCGAAGTGAAGCGCCGCATCATGACCGGCACCTACGTGCTCTCGGCGGGTTATTACGATGCTTATTATCTGCGCGCCCAGAAAGTGCGCCGACTGATCACGGAAGACTTCGCCCGCGCGTTCCAAGCGGTCGATGTATTGATCGGGCCCACCACGCCGACGCCAGCGTTCGATATCGGCATGGAGTGCGACGATCCGATCACGATGTACTTGAATGACATTTATACGATCGGCGCGAACCTCGCCGGTTTGCCAGCCATCTCGGTGCCGTGCGGATTCCTGGACGGTCTGCCCGTCGGCCTGCAAATCATCGGCCCGCATTTCGCCGAAGCGAAGGTGCTCAACGTCGCGCACGGCTATCAACGCGAGACGCAGTGGCATCAACAGATTCCGCCGGCATTCGAATGAGCGAAGGGCGCGGGACTCGGGGCTTGGGGCTCGGGTCGGAAGTGCATCGTGAGAATCGTTTTCATTCTGGCCCGGGC